>JAHEFU010000054.1 GCA_024645305.1 Planctomycetales bacterium | reverse complement strand
AGCCCTTCTTGCTTGCTGCATTCGTCGGATTCCTTCTCATCGCCAACAGCGTTGCAATCGCACATCCTTCTGATGACAAGACTCCTGCGCAACTGCCGGACTGGTACGGTGAACCGTTGCGGCTGGATTCATCCGCAAGTTTTGGCAGAGTACAGTTCGTGGACGCCTTTCCGGAAGTAGCTGATCTGAGTGACACTGAGAAGTACATGATCGCAGGCACAGAGTATTCATTACTGAGAGGGCCTGGTTACGGACCGTGGTATCTGGAAATAATGAATTACTGTATGTACTGCGCCAGGACTGGTGGCGAGATCCCTGCGATCCTTGATCCATCTTTGTTCGCATTTGATGCAGAATATGGAGATACATCCGTTTCTGAAGTTTTCAGGAATCCACTAACAAATGAGTATCCTCGGCTGGATGCTCAGACCTTCTCACCAGGTGATCTTCTGGTGTTTCCGCTCAATGAAAGTGAAATGCAGTTCTATGCAGACAATTATGGCTACAGAAGTGCCTGGTTCCTGGACGATGGTTCTCTCAATCCCAGTCTCCAGGGGCAAGTATTCTTTGTCAGAATGTATGGCGAAGATGAAGTGATCTGGCAGAATTTACATTACCTGCTGAGGGCAGAATAGATTTTCTTCCATGATTCTGCCTTAAACAGGAGAATCCAGCCTGGGAACAGAGTATTAAAACGCGCCGGTCAGCCGCCAACCGAATGGATGCTGATCAGGTTGCCACAGGTATCGTCAAACATGGCGAAGCTGCCCCACTCCTGCTCAACAGGGCCCATCGTGACTGCCACTCCGGCTGCTTTGAGCTTCTCAACTGTTGCAGGGACATCATCCACTTCGAAACTCGTCCAGGGCTTGCCCTTGGACTTCATCGCGGCCCGGAAGACTTTTGCGTCCGGGTCAGCGTTGGGCTCCAGCAGCAGCACCACATCCTGGCTGCCTTCCGGTGCATTGAGGGTCAGCCAGCGGAATTCACCCATCGGTGCATCCGTTTGCAGCTTGAAACCCAGTTTGTCACGGTAGAACTCCAGCCCCTTCTGCTGGTCATCGACGATGATGCTTGTCATGGTGATACGCATGGGGACATTTTAACAGTGTGCAGAAGCAGAAGCAGTAGTCAGTGGGCAGTGGGCAGAAGCAGTTGGCAGCAGGCAGAAGCAGCGGGCAGTGGGCAGTGGGCAGAAGCAGTGGGCAGAAGCAGATGCAGAATGAGAGACGGAATGAGAAGCAGAAGCAGAAGCAGAAGCAGAAGCAGAATCAGAAGCAGAAGCAGAAAGAGAAGCAGCCGCTACTGACAACTGATTTCTGACAACTGACTGCAGCGGCGGGACGCCGCTGCCACTAGGAACTATCAACTAAGAATTTCTTCCACTTCTCCATGGCGGCATTCAATCCGCCGCTACTTCTACCGCTAAAGCGGGCAGCTCCGATTGGCCGCTACCAGTCCCTTCTTTCGCGCAGCGAAGTGACATGTGCAATGTGGTGCCGCCCATGCCAGGCGTACATGGCCAGCATATGGTCCAGGGGCACCTGGCTGCCCGACTCCGGGTGGTGGAAGCACCGCTGGAAGTCCGGGGGCTGCATGGCATCCAGCATCAGCAGCCAGCGGGCATGCATGGCCTCCAGCAGTACCAGCGAAAGCTCAACGGGAGCCGAGCGGGCCTCGGGCAGGGCTGCCCACAGCTTCTCGTCATAGGGCTTGATGGTCGGTGTATCCTCGGTCAGGGCCAGCTTCATGCGTACGTAGGCATTGATGTGACTGTCGGCAAGATGATGCACCACCTGGCGGACTGTCCAGCCTTCAGGACGATAGGGAGTGTCAAGTTGCGCATCATCCAGGCCGCTGACAGCCACGCGCAGCTGCATGGGCGCACTGGCAATCTGCGCAATCAGCTCCGCGCGGCGGGCCTCGTCAATTTCATGCTCGATGCGGTACTTGCCGAGCGGGTACTGCAATGTTTCCATGTTGCGGACTCCTGTGTTTCCGGCGCAGATCATACAACAGAGTGCTCGGAGTATTGCCGGATGCAGGCTGGCTATGCTGCCGAATACTCCCGGATTGCAGGGTCATGCCGCAGTCATTCCGTCAGCGGATGTTCCTAAACCAGTTTCAACCCTTACGTGCCAAAACATGTAGTCAATACGGTCGGACTGTGCGATGATAGCTCCGGTAAAATACCTGGCTGGAGTGGACATGAGCGCAAAGGACGGGATTGCAAAGACCAACGGGAACTTCGTTGCTGCCTATAACGCAGGTGATGCGGCGGGGGTTGCCGCGTGCTATACGGAAGACGGCTGCTTCATGATCCCTGGTGTGCCGACTGTCAGGGGACGCGAAGCACTGGCAGCAGCCTTCGATGGCCTGATGGGCAGCGGAGTGAACCGTGTGGAATTGACAACGGCTGAATTGCTTGAATTGGGGGACACAGCCATTGAGGTCGGGGAGTACAAGCTCTTCGCTGGTGACAACCTCGCCGACCATGGTCGGTTCATGGTGGCCTGGCGGCAGGTCGACGGGAACTGGTACCTGCACCGCGATATCATCAACACCTTGCAGGCACAGGTCTAGCCGGCCGCAGGATCTGTTTTTAGCTCTGTCTTGCTGCCCCGTCCTTCCCGGTACGGCTCCACCAGCAGCAGGGTGCCGCTGAGGATTGTCAGCACTGTGGAGCCTTCATGCAGCAGCACCGCCACCCACAGCGGGATGTCCAGGAAGGCCGCGGCGAACAGCAGGAACAGGATCACGCCGAAGGCCAGTACCAGCCCGCGCAGGATCGCCGCCTCGGTGCGCCGGGCCAGCCACAGGGCGAAGGGCAGGCCACGCAGGTCGTCACGCATCAGCACCACGTCGGCGGTTTCCAGCGCGACGTCCGTGCCGCGCTCACCCATGGCGATGCCGATGTCCGCCGCCGCCAGCGCCGGTCCGTCGTTGACACCGTCGCCCATGTAGGCCAGTGCTCCGTAGCGCTCGCGCAGCCGGCGGATGGCCGCCATCTTCTGCTCCGGCAGCAGTTCACTGATGACCTCATCCGCTCCGACAGCGTTGCCAACAGCTTGGCCGATCGAGGTATGGTCCCCGGTGAGGATCACCAGCCGGCGGATGCCCATCCGCTTGAGACGGGACAGCACGCCCGCCGCCTCCTCGCGCAGCCTGTCAGCCACGGCGATTACTCCGCTGCCCGCGCCGCTGCCCACTATCAGGGCTGACAGGCCGCGTTCGCGCAGCTCTCCGGCCCTTTGCCAGACCGCATCCGGGATGTCCACGCCGTGTTCGCTGAACAGCAGGTGGTTGCCGATCCCGACCCAGCTTTCGCCATGCTCGTCGCGCAGGGTGGCATGCACGCCGAGTCCGGTATGGCTGTGGAAGGTCCGGGCGTCCAGCCGGGGCAGCTGCTTGAGCTCCGCGGCGCGCACGACGGCTCCCGCCAGCGGATGCTCACTGAGCCGTTCCACGCTGGCGGCCTGCTGCAGCAGGGCATGCTCCCGGTCGTGGTCACCGTTGCCATCCATGATCTCCACGACCTCCGGCCGGCCGTAGGTCAGGGTGCCGGTCTTGTCCATCACCACACACTTCACGTGTGCCAGGCCCTCCAGGTAGCTGCCGGCCTTGAACAGCACACCCCGG
The DNA here is from genome assembly GCA_024645305.1 of Planctomycetales bacterium. Classification (GTDB taxonomy): domain Bacteria; phylum 4484-113; class 4484-113; order 4484-113; family JAFGCY01; genus JAHEFU01. The sequence continues at coordinate 10,789 of JAHEFU010000054.1, read as the reverse complement.
CGTGCCGCCCGCGTCAGGCCGGACAGCACTGCGGCAGGGATGCTCATGATCACCGCACAGGGGGAAGCCGCCACCATGAACACCATTCCGGAATAGATGGAATCGCGTAGCTGGAAGGGCTCGTGCCCCAGTGCGCCGAGGTAGTGCGCCGCGGAAGTGACAATCGTCAGGCCCATTACGAAATACACATAGCGTCCCTGCCAGCTTTCGAAGCGGCCCTGGATGGCGGGCTGCTCCGCCTGGGCCTGCTGAACCAGCCGGGCGATCTTCTCGATCATGCTTTCCGTGGCCGGGCGCAGGGCCCGTACCAGCAATGTCCCCTGGAAACTCAGGGTGCCGGCGAATACCTTGTCACCGGGCTGCTTGTCAACGGGAATGGATTCGCCGGTCAGGGTGGACTCGTCCACGCTGCTGCTGCCCGTGGTGATCTCGCCGTCGACGCCGATGCGCTCACCGGGGAAGACGCGCACGATGTCGCCGGGCACGATGTCGTCAACGCTGACGCGCTCCTCAGTGCCGTCGCTGGCAACGCGCATCACACTGTCCGGGCGCAGCTCGGTCAGGGCGTCAATGCTGCGCGTGGCGCGTTCCAGGGCGTAGGTCCCCAGGCCGCCATCAGCATCAGCAGGTTGATGTCCGGGCCCTTTTCGCGCAGGGATTCCAGGGCGGCCCGCAGGGGCAGCCAGCTGCCGGAGATGTAGGCCGCCAGCAGCAGCCAGCGCCCGGGCGTAAGCTGGCCGTGATGCAGCAGGTACCAGCCGGCCAGGGCTGAAGCCGCACAGGCGAGCGTCAGCAGCGCCGCCGGACCGGCCGCACTATGAGGCTGCTTGCCGGAGCCGCGGGTCGACTGTACTATTGTCTCAGTCATGCTGTTAATTGATACAGGAAATGCAGCCCTTTGAGTTCATTTCCGGGCAAGATCATACTGAGTCCGGGTCTCATATGAGCTTCCGGCACGCTGCCCGCTTTACGGTGAGAGCAGGCTCGGGTCCAGCGGTTCGGTGGTCATTGCCAGTTCACCGTTGCCATCCACGGGCCAGTCCGCCGGCGGGCGGTCCCAGTACAGTTCCAGGCCGTTGCCATCCGGGTCGTCGAGGTACAGCGCGAGGCTCACCCCGTGGTCGGCCGCTCCCGTGAGCGGCCAGCCGGCCTGCTGCAGGCGCTGCAGGGCATTGCCCAGTGCCGCGGGGCTGGGGTAGCGGATCGCCGCGTGGAACAGCCCGGTGTGTCCGGGCGCGGCTGGCCCGCCGCCCTCGCTTTCCCAGCTGTTCAGGCCGATGTGGTGGTGGTAGCCGCCCGCGGAGACGAAGGCCGCCCCACGCCCCATGCGCTGTGTGAGCGTAAAGCCCAGCACACCGCAGTAGAAGTCCAGTGCGCGCTCCACATCGGCCACGCGCAGGTGCACATGTCCGATGCCCACGCCGGGATCGATGGGCTGCGCCGGTTTTGTGTAGTCGGGTTTATCCACGGATGCATGTACCACGACTGCGCGGCCAATCTTCTATCTGGCTGCCGGCGCTCTGCTGTGCATGCCAGGCCTAAGGTGTCGCATACACCAGCCGGTTGCTTAATACCCGCGGCTGCAGCCCCGGGTCCGTCAGGAGTGAAATGGGTGTCGGTTCCGGTTCCTCACCCTGGTAGAGCAGAATCGCCGGAAAGTTGTTGATCTGCGCAAGAGACAATGTGGGAGAACCCTGGCTTGTGTAGGTGAAGGAAAGGGCTACCGGCTCGGGTTGCGGCCAGCTGTTGCCATAGTTGTCCAGTGCCTGGCAGTAATATGTGGTGCCGTTGTTTGAATAGGCCACGGCCGGGCGACCGCCGATTTCCGTCAGGCAACCGCGAGTCACGAGTATGTGCGGATCAAAGTAATCATCCCATGCCCGAACTGGCTGGATGGGGGCGGGCGCAGACCAGCTGCCACCGAGGGCTGAGGCTGAGCTGGACATGTATAGTCCATCATGATACGCACTGGTACTGGAATAGATTGGTGGAGTATCAGCGCCCAGTAATATGGAGGGTGAACCACCCACATCGGCAATATCCACGGAATACAGGAACAGGAAGTCGTCATCTTCCGGCCGCTCAGTGCTGCAGACAAGTGTCGGCTCGCCCCAGCTGGTTCCCAGTGAGTCGAGGGCAGCGGCGTACATCACGTCAACCCGGGTCAGGACCAGCTGAGGGTGGACTCCTTCGTAATAACTGTCGCTGTATGCCACCGCCGGCCTGCCGTCAATCATGGCGGCGACCGCGTTGTCAGCATTCGGGAAGTCCACATCTGACACGATACTCCAGTCACCTCCGATTTCGTCCCGCAAGGATACGCTTGTCCTGCCGTGGTGTTCAGAGCGCAGCATTGCGGGCCGCAGCGGACTGCCGCCGTCGAACTGGTATGCGAACAGCTCAGCAGTATTGATTTCACCACTCATGGCAGGGAGGGAGTAACCAGATGACGGCCAGGACGTGCCCGCGGCACTATTGGCAACGAGGTATGCCTGGGAACCCGTGATGGCAGGCAGTCCCAGATAATGCCCGGCGCTGACTGCGCTGTTGAATGCCAGGTCCAGCGGTTCGTCCCAGCCTGCCCCGGACTGGAACTGTGCTGTGATGGCCACGCTTCCATCCAGGGGGCCACCAGCTATTTCGGCCAGGATCAGCGGATACTCCGCGGCTTCCATCAGCTGGCCCTTGAGTGTGACACTTCCGCCGCTGGATTCCACGAGTGAGGTATCACTGAGCACCTCATGCAATTGCCAGTCGCTGTCCTTTCCCACCCATAAATCAACCTTGCGGGATACAGTCTCCGGATAACTGTGGCTCCAGAAGGAGAGGGACTCGGAAGACTGGAAGGAAAAGCCGCGTACAAAGAGCGTCACCCTTCCCGTGCCGGAGAAAGTCAGGGAGGACTGACCAGCCTCCCCGAGCAGGTACGTGAAGCCGCCTCCCCCACTCCTGAGGAAATCACCAGGATTCTGCCGGGTGCGGAGTGGGAACTGCTTTGGATACTGCTGGTTCCTGTAGTAATCTTCGGACTGGTCCAGTGGAACAAGCTTGTCCTTGAAACCCAGCTTGCGGTAGATCGCATCCGGGTTGTCATCTTCATACAGGAAGGCGTCGAGCAGCACCCAGCCGCCGTCCACATGTCCATCCCAGGGACTCTCCGGCTCCGAGGAAGTGGGCAGTACTGCGTCCAGCGCATAGGCCACCCCCATGTTGGCCCCGGTGACAATCACATAGTCGGTAAAGGTCTGCAGCATCTCTGACTTCAGGTATCCCGGGAGGGGCATCGCACCGACAAACGAGGAAATCAGCGCTTCCAGGGTCTGCGAAGCACTGGGCTTCTTCTCTGAGTAAAAGTGTCCCCAGACCTCCAGTTGGTAGGGTTCGCCCGTGACCAGCCGCTGGCGGTTGTTCATGGCCAGATCAAGCGCTGTGAGATCCGTGGGGAAGCAGATGTCAATAATGGACTTCTGCACTCCCAGCACCATTGTGTATGCCCCGAATGTAAATCCGGCATTGGGGTTGAAAAGAGACAGGCTGATGGTTGTCAGGTCAAACAGGAAGCTGCCGTTTGTGACCTGGGAACTCCAGGCGTCGTAATACAGCCGTTCGAAGTTGCGGCCGTCCCAGGGTGATGAGTCAACATTCCAGGAGACGCCGGCGTCAGCCCTGCTGGTCTGCATGGCATCCACGGACAGGCTGTCCATCAGCCCCGTGTAGCCGATGTTGTCAAGATAGCCCAGCACCTGCTGCTGTTCGGCGGGGCTCAGTTCCTGCAGTTCAGTGTCTATCCAGGTGAACAGCACATCGAAGACTTCATCAAATTTGTCCAGTTCAGAGCGCAGGGCCGCGTAATCAAACTCCTCGGGGTAATAGCCAAGCAGCCCAGCCGCGGCGGGATCCGCAACAACCTTGAAGCCCTCCACGGACAGCTCGTGCTTCTGGGCCAGCGTCGCCGGTGTCAGGCTGGTGGCTGCCTGCTGGATCTGCAGGCTGATTGTGCCGAGCTCAGTGCCGTTGTGCAGCAGGCTGTATGAGTACTGTCCCGGCAGCAGCAGTGGCACGTGCATATATGCCATGTTGCCATTGACAACAGCGGTCTCGCCAAGCAGGAATTCCTCGCCCTCAACCCAGTCGGGGCGCAGGCTCAGCTGCTCTGTCAGGTTGTCCACGGGCTGGTTGAATGTGAGGGTCAGTACCGTGCCGGGCTGGGCTGACGCAGGGCTGCTGCCCAGCAGGGAGAGTGAGCCGTCCGGGTAGCTCAGTGGCATACCCTGCAGCTTGCTGGGACTCCCTTCGCCCGTTTCATACAGTGGCCGGACCCAGTATCCCAGGCCCTGCTGCTCAGGGGATAGCGGCAGGCTGAATGCCAACCTGTCCTCTGACTTCAGGCCAGTAGCATCCGCAAGCTCCAGTTCCGCAATCGGTGCAACAGTCGAAACTGCGGATGGGGCAGCCGGATAGTCCGGCCCCTGCGTTGAGGCATACACGCGGTAGCCCAGCAGGCGCCTGCCGAAGTTCTGGCCAATGGTTGTCACATCCGCAATGCCGATTTCCCCGTTGCCATCGCCGTCCACCACGGAGGGCAGTCTGCTGTGGTCAAAGGGGGACTGCGGATCCTCACTCAGCAGCGCGAAGGCCACTGCTCCCGGGACAACCGGGATGCGCATGCCGTAGTTGATGCCCAGCGGGGTCAGGTCAGAGATGCCCACGATGCCGTTTTGGTCATAGTCGCCCGGGTTCTCCAGGTACCAGCTCAGGCTCGTGCCGCTTTCATCCAGGCTGAGCACCGCAGCGTCCGCCGGACCGCCGGGCGCGGAAGCCTGCCGGGTGAATGGATCAGCGGGGCTGCCGTCAAGGCTTAGCAGGGTGCGTTGCAGTTCGTCCTTCAGCTGCTGGAACAGGGCGGCATCAACTCCCGCAGGCAGGGGTGCAGCAGCCAGCTGGGCCAGGGCATCCTCACGGCTGGCTACAGGAGCGGTACCAGGCTTCTGCATGATCAGCCCCGGGGAGCTACCACCGCCGCAGCCCATCAGGGCAATCAGCAGGAACAGTGTGGATAAAGCCAGATGCGTTTTGTGATCTGCTGCAGAATATTTGGGCATATCTACCCCTTGGTGGCCTGGATAATGACTGATTATTAGCACCAATGCTCTGCGCATGTCAATCCGGCCCAGCTGCTTGCTGCGCGCAGCAGGCTTCAGACAGTGGTGAGGCTCCTGTCGGAGGGGATGGAATCGTTCGGAGCTTCACGAAGGAAGGACTGGCGGAGAGTGAGGGATTCGAACCCTCGATACGGCTTTACACCGTATAACTGCTTAGCAGGCAGCCGCCTTCAACCACTCGGCCAACTCTCCGCGCGAGGATCAATATGCTACCACAGCGAATGAGGCAATGGAACGGCAGCCGCAACAGATTTGGGTGAAGGGACTGCACGGGTAGCTCTTTATGGCAGTGGATCAGCTGAGTGGGTCCGCTAATCCCACTCATAGCCTGAATACATAATTCCTCCCGATATTGCGAGCTGGAGGCCCGTGCTCCTTCTGATCCCGGGTCCCGGATTATCCCTGTTTACTCTTCCCCACCACCGGGTAACACAGTCGGTTGCCCGGAATCCAGGGTCCGGGCAGCCATCTCAATCCTTCCCCGGAAAGCAGATGTGAGGACGACGGAAATGTACGAAAAGGACTTCGGACTGCGCTTCAATCCCTGGTTCTGGGCCGCCTTCGCCGGCGTCCTGTTCATCGCCTGGCGGATGTACCTTGTGCTGGCCAGTCTGGGCAGCGTGCTCCAAAACATTCTCCCGGCATAACCCAGGACTAAAAAATTCGCATTGAGACGATGTCAGGGAACGTATCGGGCTCCTGCTGGTGTGTCTGGTAAGCGGGTATCATCTGGCATGCTGTTGAGCTACGTCCCGCTATACATGCTGCTGGCAATTTTGCTATTGCCTGGCAGGTCGAATGTGCAAGAATACCGCAACTTCAACTGGGACCGGCAATTCGACGGCAGTCTGGCGGACCTAGAGACAGATTCCCGTTCAGGAACCAGTTACATACTGACAACGTCAGCTAGCCTGCACCCTGGCTCGTGTCTGTTCGACCATGCTTGGGAACTGCACGCACTTGATGTCGATGGCAATCTGCTCTGGAGCGTCCTCAGTGACGAACTGGGTATTGCGCAGGGTGAACTAGTGCTTGAGCTGTTTCCCACGGAAGTGCATGTGGTGGGGGACAGGGGATCGCGCTGCTGCCTTGACTTCGATGGCAACATCAAGTGGGCTGCTGATGTGGTTATCCTGAGGGATATGCCCTTAGATAAAGAGCGCGGATCCCGTTTCCAGCTGCGCACATTCGATGAGATCTACGGTTTCAGCAATGACGGCAAGCCATGCTGGAAACTGGACATGAAATTGAATGTGCGGCAGGTCTGGTCACTACTACCCCAGCCGGATGGCTCCAGCATCATTGCCAGCTGCCTCAACTGGTTCGATGAAACCCCGCTGTACGCAGATGTACCGCAGCTGTTCGCGGATACCATGGTTCGCTTTTACAGATGTTCTCCACATGGTGAATTGACGGAGCTGTCAAGGGTCTGGCCGGATTATCCATTCCAACAAGTTGGATGCAAATTCGGAAATGACACCCTCGCAGCATTTCATGTGCAGAGGTATTCCGTTTGGGATGACATCCTTCCCCCTAAGGAAATTGACGCTTTCACTGCCAGTGTTGACATCCTGCCCGATATCCTGGGCGGGGAGACGGAGCGCATCACACACGACATCGGCCCGGGACCGATTAAGCAGTCTGCATTTGCATCTGGGGAACTGTTCCTGCTGACTGACAGGATCTGGCAGCTGCGCGAGGATGGATCTATCAGTGTGGCAATGGAATTCGCAGCAAGCGATTTCTGCATCGGCAGCGATGGTGCTGTCCTGGCTGCGGCAACGGTAGTCAGTGAAGCAGAAGCCAGAACGGAGTTCAATGCGGACCGCACTGGCAGTGTCATTGAAGTCCGGTTCTCAGAATCAGCTGATTCCAGGCCCATAGTATTTCGGGTGGGAACCGGTGGAGAGCCCGGCAGGAGGATAAGGACCGCAATATTAGAAAGCGCAATCCTCATCGCCTGGCAGGATTACGATGAATATTCAGTCCGCCTTGGATCAATTGAGCGTTGATTTATTCACAAGCGAATCAGTCGCTGACTTTCTTTTGCCAAGCGACAACCAACTGCGGATAGAATCAGGCGTGCGAAAACTGCTGATCGTGATCATTGTGCTGCTGGCCTGTGCCGTGCTGTTCGGCCGCGCCGTGGGCCAGGACGATCTGCCCCTTGAGCTGGACGCCAGCGCGGATGACGGCAGCCTGCCCGTGCTGCCCCTGCCCGGGATGGGCAGTGAGCGGCCGGAGCTGGACAGCCTGGAACTGATTCCCGCCCTCACCCTGACCCGCGAACACTTCGATGAACAGCTTAGATACAGCGGGGCAGAGCAGCTCGAGCAGTGGCTGGGTGACATAGATATAGAAGGGGGGCTTGGCGACGTGTTCTTCCCGGGAGCCCTGCGTCTGCGAGGTGCTCTGCAGGGCTTCCCCGGAACGGATATCAGCGTGGGCGGCGAGTTGCGCTGCGGCGGATCACTGGATCTCGCCGGCGGGCTGGATGTGGACCAGGCGATCCGGGTGGGGGGCAGCCTGCGCTCGGACAGCTCCGTGCTGGCCCGGGCGGCAATCAGCGTGGGCGGGGATGTGGACGTGGCACAGAGCATCGCAGCCGGGGGCTGGCTGTACAGCGGGGGTGCCATCCGGGCCGGCGGACGGATCTGGAGCGGCGGCCTGCTGGAATGCCGCGGTGATGTCACGAGCGGGCTGGCCTGCGGCGGGATGGATGGCATCCGCTGCGGCGGCAGCATTGCCTGCGGGGGAGAACTGACGAGCGGTGCCGGGATCCTCAGCGGTGGTGGTGTGACGGCCGGCACACGGATCATCCTCAATGGCCTGCTGTTCTGCGGGACGGATCCGCGCGCGGGCCGTGAACCGCAGGCGGTGGTCAAGTGCAGCGAACTGCTCGGCGGCGAGCTGGCCTGGGGCGAGCTGGAGATCAGGGAGGCAGAGGAAAGCGCAGAGGAAGACTAACCACAGAGGGCACAGAGAAAAGAAACAAGACATCTAACCACAAAGGACACAAAGTTCACGAAGGTTTTTGGGCGTAGTGAAAAACAAATGGGTAGCGGCGGCGTCCTGCGACGCCAGCATGCGATGGGTTGCCAACTCTCAATCCGCATGATCAGGCAGGGAAATGATGTATTGGACAGTCACTGCCAGCTGCAAAATCCAGCCTCATCCATCATCATGCGAACTGGCGCCGCGGGCACGCCGCTAGCCAGGTTCTCATAAACCAATTTCATTAGTCCTTCGAGTACTTCGTGATCTTTGTGGTTAATAAATTTCCAGATCTTTGACCCAAAACCTCTGTGCTCTCTGTGTACTCTGTGGTTAAAAACCTCTTCCCCCTCCCTTTCCCTCTCCTATACTCTCCGCATGCCACGCGCTGGAAAACCCGTCCTGCTCCTGATCCTCGATGGCTGGGGTCTCGGCACCGATCCGCAGAATTCCGCCATTGATCTTGCCTCCACTCCGACATGGGACAGGCTCTGGGCTGAATGGCCGCACACGCGGCTGATCCCGCATGGCACGCATGTCGGCCTGATGGAAGGGCAGATGGGCAACAGCGAGGTCGGGCACCTGAACCTCGGCGCCGGGCGCATCGTGCGCCAGGACCTGCTGGAGGTCTTCCGCCTGATCCGGGCCGGAGAACTGGCCACGCACGCTCCGCTCAATGATTTCCTCGCTCCGCTTGTGGACAGCGCCGGCACCCTGCATATGGTGGGCCTGTTCAGCGACGGCGGCGTACATAGCCATATTGAGCATCTGATCGGCCTCGTGCAGCATGCAGCATCAATTGGCGTGCAGCGGATTGCCATCCACGCCCTGACAGATGGACGCGACACCGCGCCACGCTGTGCGGAAGGCTACTTCGAGCGGCTGGACAGCGAGCTGGACGGCACGGCTTTCGTTGCCACAATCGGCGGGCGCTACTACCTGATGGACCGGGATAAACGCTGGGAGCGTACGCAGCAGCACTGGGACGTGATCACCCACGGGATGGGACCTGTGGCAAAGGGCTGGCAGACGGCGATGGCCGCCGCGCGCAACCGTGACGAGGGCGATGAGTTCATCACGCCGACGGTGATCGGCGACTATGCGGGCTTCGGGCCCGTGGACCGCATCCTGTGCTTCAACTTCCGTGCCGACCGCATGCGCCAGAGCGTGGCCGCCTGGACGCAGCCGGACTTCGACGGCTTCGAGCGCGGTGACTACCACCCGCTGCCGCTGTTCTCAGTGCGGCGCTATGAGGCGGACTTTGACAACCCGGTGCTGATCACCCGCGACACGGTGGACCAGACCCTGGCGCAGGTCGTCAGCGGGCATGGTATGACAACCTACAAGAGTGCTGAGACGGAGAAGTACGCGCATGTGACGTACTTCTTCAATGGCGGCCTGGAGAAGCCATGGCCGGGTGAGGATCGTGAGCTCGTGCCGAGTCCGAAGGTGGCAACCTACGACCTGCAGCCGCAGATGTCCGTCAGTGAAGTGACTGACAAGCTGGTGGCGGATATGCAGCGGCTGGGTCACGACCTCTACGTTGTCAACTTTGCGAATGGCGACATGGTGGGCCATACCGGAGTAAAGGAAGCCTGCATTGCGGCCTGTGAGGCCGTGGATGCCTGCCTGGCGAGGGTCATGGAAGCAGCGGACTGGGGCGAGCAAATCTCTGTGATTGTCACCGCTGACCACGGCAACTGCGACGTGCTGACCTGGCCGGACGGCAGCCCGCATACCCAGCACAGCATGAACGATTCGCCGCTGGTGCTTGTCAGCGAACCGCGCCGGGAACTGAATGCGCCTGCCGAATGGTCACTGCGCGATGTGGCGCCGACGATCATCGCCCTGCTGGGCATCAAGCAGCCGGATAGCTGGGATGGCTCGAGCCTGCTCGCCGATTAAACAGCGCTATATAATCTATCCATGGGCAGTGAACTCGACAAGCTGGCGCAGCAGCTCAAGCAGCAGCGCGCGAAGAAGCGTGAGGCCGCAAGCCGCGTGCGCGAGCGCATCAGCTTCATGGAGGAGCGCATCATCCCCCTGCTGGATGAGTCCGTGCAGGCCGCCGTGGAGTACTACCAGCGCCTGACGGAGGCCCGCGGGCTGGATACGGTGATCCTGCTGGAGCAGCCCCCCGCCACCATTGCCGGATTCATCCGTGAGCTGGACCGCCTGCCGCGTCTGGAGCGCCATGACTGGGAGGCCCAGATCGGCGTTGCCATTATCGGTGTCGGGACCTTCGACCGCTACTTCATCCTGACAATCGGGGCCACGCATACTGAGCCGCGCCTGCGCGCCACGCTCAAGTGCAGTGAGGACCGAGACGGCCGCCTGCGCCGCCTGACGGCCACGCTGGCCCGGACATCCCTGCGCCTTGATGAGGGTGAGGCATTCAAGCCCGAGCTGCTGGCAACGCAGCTGCGCGATTTCGTGGAAGCGCTGATTGACGACTGCATCCGCATCACCCGCGAGAAGGGCTGAGCATGCAACCGCATTCCATGTGAAATCAGATCCGGACAGACATCCAATTCATGCATTCAGTGGGATAATCGACCCGTGGACACGAATAGCCCTGCACAGCTGGATCTCGAACGGGTGCTCAGCGCGGAAGCCGCCAGTCGCGAGGCTGG
>JAHEFU010000241.1 GCA_024645305.1 Planctomycetales bacterium | reverse complement strand
TGAAGCTGTTTGACAAGTGTCTCTGTTTTCTTTGGCAGGAAGTGACCCCTATGGACACATGCACCCGAGGTTAAATTCTAGTAACTTAGACATCGGAGGGCTTGGATGTACGGAATCAAATCCATCAATAGGCGGTCCATCGGGACCAGTGCTGTACTGCTGGCGAGCCTGCTGCTTACAGCAGCATGTGCCAGTGGCCTCGCAGCACCTGTCGACAGTTCCAATCAGAACCTGCCGGCTGCCCAGGAGCTGACGCAGCGCACAGGCGTGACTTCCGCGTTCGGGATCCCGGCCGGCATCGAAGGCAACGTGGCCTCAGGTGATACACGTTACACCGCCAGTTGCAGCGGCTGCCACGGCAGCAGCATGGGAGCGCGGGACTTTCCGGCGCTGACTACTGCCCTGAGTACGGTGAAAGCCATGGCCAGCCTGAACCTGACTGAACAGGAACTGGCTGACATCACGGCCTATCTCAACCGGGCCAGCATTCCCCCCGTTGTGAATCCACCGACTGACCCGAATCCCCCTGGACCGCCGGCAGACCCCCCGCTGCCCACTACAGATCCGGCACCGCCCAGCGGTGACAGCCTAAGCGGATTCGGCATCCCGACCGGCATGAGCGGCAGCATCAGCGCCGGTGAACAGGTCTGGGCCAGCAATTGCACCGGCTGCCACAGCAGCATGAGCCCCAAGACCTTCACCAGGCTCGAGTCCGCCATCAGCAGCATTGGAGCGATGCAAAGCATCAAGCTCACACAGCAGCAGCTGGCTGACCTGACTGCCTACCTCAACCGTGGTTCAGGTTCCGGCGGCACAGTCGGTGGTGGCTCAGGTGACGACGACGGTGATGATGACGGACTGGACGACGACGAGGGCGATGATGACTCCTCGGTCGGAGACGATGATGGTGCAGGCGATGATGATTCCGTCGGAGACGATGATGGCGAAGGCGATGATAGTGACGATGATGGAGGAGAAGATGAAGATGAGCAGGAAGGTGGTGAGGACGACTAAGCTCAGCTGACTCTGAAAATCTACTGCGAGATTCGTGAAACACCCGGTACAGCCGGGTGTTTCTTTATGCAAACTCAGACCACCGCATAATCAGGGCCTGTGAAATCCATGAGATCAACTCTCAAGCTGGTCCTGGCCGCTGGCAACTGAAAGAAGCGGTTTGCTTTCCGGGTATATAATCAGTTCCCGATCCCGAGGGATCTGATACAGAGGAAGGCATGAAACTGAATATTGCAACACAGGGCGCGCTGCGCCCGGGCGGGCTGTGTATCCTGTTGCTGGCACTATTGCTGCCGGCAGCACCCCTGCATGCTGAGGACTCCGCTGCTGCACAGAGCAGTGCACGTGAGGTTCCCGCTGTCCAGCCGGACATGGAAGAGCTGGAGCGCCTGCTCGGTGAGCTGACTCCGGACAGCTCCCTGCTGGACCAGCTGCGTTCCACCGCTGACCCGCGGCAGATCCTGCTGAGCCTTGCCAGTGAATACGAGCAGCCCCTGCCCGAGCTGACCCTTGCCGAGGCTCTTGACATGGCAATTGCCAACAACCATGCCCTGAACTCCGCCAGGCTGTCCGCCCAGGCGGCCTGCAGCCGTGTTGACATAAACTGGAAGGCCCTGAAGCCCCAGGTCAACCTGTCGGGAAGCACATATTTCCAGTTTGACAACGAAGAACCTGCCAGCGACGGCGAGGGGGGCTTCTCCTTCACCTCTGGAATCGAGGGCAACAATATCCGCTCCATGGCCATCAGCATCACCCAGCGGATCTACGATTTCGGCCTGACACGGGACATGGTGGACAGTGCGGAGACGCGCCACGCCATCCAGACCCAGGCTGTTGACATGACCGAGCAGCAGCTGGTGCAGTCCGTGGTTGAATCCTACTGGGATTTCAACCTGGCACTCGGCGAGCTGAAGATCCGCAAGAACGAAGTGGAACTCTCCGAGGAATTCCTCAGGCAGTCCCGGGCGCGCTATGATGCCGGCACGGTTCCGCGGCTCGATGTGATCCGCTCGGAAGCCCGGGTGGAGGAAGCCAGCCAGCAGCTGGTCCTCGCCCGCATGCGACTTGGCAACGTTGCCACCCGCTTCCATGCCCTGCTTGGTGTGAATGATGCGCAGTATGTCCCGACCCTGGCCACGGCCGAGATGCTCGTGGCCGGCATCCAGCCGGGTGACCTGCAGGAGTACATTGATGCCGCGCTGGAGCTGCGCCCGGAGATCAAGCTGCAGTATGCCTCACTGTTCAGCAAGCAGATAGAGCGCAGCCTCAAGGAGAACCGGCCGATCATCGAGGCCTATGGCAACACCCGCTATGCGGAACCAACGAGCTTCGGCGGATCGGTGAACTACGAACTCGGTGTGCGGCTCAACTGGAACATCTATGACGGCGGACGCAGCAAGGCCGAACAGGAAGTGGTGGATATTGAGTTCGCCGCCATCAGCCAGGACATCCTCGAACTGGAAACCCAGGTCTCCGTTGATGTGACCCAGTCCTGGAACAGGCTGGTGGCAGCGCACCAGTCGCTCGGCGTGGCTGAGAAGAACCTGCAGCTCAGTCGCGAGGGTCTGCTCAGCGCCGCTGTCGGCTACGCCGCGGGCGTGGTACCTTTCATTGATTACCAGGATGCACTCGATGACAGCGTCACCGCCGCCCTGATCTATCTGAATACCATCGCGGAAATCCGCAAGGCCCATGTCAACCTTGAGCGCAGCCAGGGCTTCCCCGCTGGCTATCCCGGCGACAGCAGGGCGGCTGTGGCAGGAAATGCCACCGTAGAGGACATCCAGGGCCTGCAGTAAGCAGCTGCCCGCCAATCATCAGCTAGAATCTGACTAATCTCCCTGCGAGGATAGTCATGCTGCGCAAACTCCACTCTGCACTTTACTGCTTCGTGCTGGTCAGCCTGTGTGCCTGCGGAGGCCACAGCAATCCTGCACCGCAAGCTCCCCAGGCGGCAGCGGAAGCACCCTCTCCTGCAGCGCTCAATGCCATGCTGCCAGCACCTGGCGATGCGGATATCCTGATGGCTAGCCCCCTGCGGCGAGGCGTTTCCGACATCCAGGGCATGGCGGATGGCTGGACACCCAACGTGTTCGGTGATGGCAACTTCAGCCAGGATGGGAAGGCCCTGGTGATTGACACTGACTCAATGACGAGGGTCGGTGCGCTGTACCGCCTGGTGTTCGCCGACGGCACGATCTACGAAAAGCAGGTACCCTACATCTATCCCTATGAGATCAGGATCAACACTGACAACGGTGGTCCGGTCTATGCCATGCTGCCGGACTACAGGAGCAACCGCTGGGATGTATATGGGGGCAGCAGCCAGAGTGGCAGCATGATCAGTGTTTCCGGTGGACTCACGGGCAACCACGGCAATTCCGCCGGCAGTATCGTGTTCGGACTCGTGGCCTGGGATGGCAGTGATGTGCGGATTGAGTCCGTGGATCTGATCCTGCCGGACATCCCCGCCGCCGGGCAGCCGGTGGATTACCACCAGTTCATCGAGGCCGCGGACGGCAGCCTGCTGGCAACCGATGTCTATCTGCCCTACAAGGGCCTGTTCCCGCCTCCCTACTCCGCGGTGCTGGTCCGCACTCCCTATTCCAAGAGCTTCATTGACGGCAGCATCGTCAAGCCCCTGACTGATGCGGGCGTGGTTGTCATGACACAGTATTTCCGCGGCCGGCTGGCGGACAGCGGAGCCTGGCCGGACAGCGGCGGGACCGAAGGCTTATTTGACGATCATGCCGGGCCGGAACACACGGATGCGATTGACACGGTGGACTGGCTGGATGCCCGGCACTGGTATGACGGCAAGCTGATTGCCAGCGGACCCTCCGCCCTGGGCCTGTGGATCTACCAGGCCGCGCCGGAACTAGCAGACAGGCTGACGGCCTTCTACCCCATCGTGTCCAGTGGCAACGTGGCAAAGTGGGCCATGTATGAAAACGGTGCACTGAAGGAAGGCAATGTCGAGGTCTTCCTCGGGGGCAATGCCTATCCTCAGGATCTGCAACAGTACGTACTTGACAACTTCAGCACCCCAGGCTTCACGGATGCATATG
>JAHEFU010000053.1 GCA_024645305.1 Planctomycetales bacterium | reverse complement strand
CCTTCTTCGGCTCGTGGAGAAGCTGGATCACAGCCTTGATACTAAGAACATGTTCTCCAATTTCTGCGAGATAGCCGGATCACTGCTGCCCATGGACGCCATGCTCGTGATCCACGATTCCCTGAGGAACGAGCAGCAGGGCAGCATCATTGTGCAGCGCCCACTGCATTACTCGGAACTGGAGCGCGAGTTCGGCAACCTCTGCAGCCAGTGGGAACGCCGCCACAGCCGCACGATCGGAATTGACGACGACAGGACATCGCTCGTCGGCCGCGAGCTCGTGAAATTCGAGGGAGACTGCCCGGATGAGCTGCGCTGTGGCAGCAGTGAGACATTCCCGATCTTCATTGACAACGACCTCTTTGCCCTTGTATCAATCAGTTCCGACCGCAAGACCATGGAGAACCGGCGCCTGCTGAAGCTGTTCTCAATCCTGTCACACCACCTGATGCTGCACATCAAGAAGAGCCTCCTGATGATGCAGAACCAGGAAATGCAGACCCTTGACGGCCTGACCGGACTCTACAACGAACGGCAGTTCTACAAGATGATGGAGCGCGAATTTGACCGCGCCAGCCGCTACAGCGTGCCCCTGTGCCTGCTGATCGTGGATGTGGATCACTTCCGTGATGTGAACGAAACCTACGACTTCGAGACCGGTGACATGCTGCTCAGGGAAATCAGCGCGATCATCATGGAAAACGTCCGCACGACTGACTTCGTTTCACGGTACAGCGGCGAGCGTTTTGTGGTGGTGCTGCCTGAAACCCACACCAAGAATGCGGAATTACTTGCTAACCGGCTGCGGCGTTTCGTGGAAAACAACAGCTTTTTCATCAGTAATACAAACGTTTTCATCAAGGTCACCGTCTCTATCGGCGTGTCAAGCTACCTGGATCACAAACCCGCCAATCTCGCCCAGTTCATCGAGTTTGCGGATACGGCCCTGTTCTTCTCGAAGCGCAATGGCCGCAATCAGGTCGTGGGTTACAGTTATGTTATTAACCTCATGATGCGCGACACCGATAATGAAAGCTGAGGTTGACGGCAATAATGAAAATCATCGCACGCAGTACCCTGGCCCTGTTCTTCCTGCTCCTGCTCAGTACTTTCGTGCCTGCCCAGAGCGAGCAGTCTGAGACGGACACGCCTCCGCGGATCCCCACGCTTGAGGAAGTCCAGTCCGGCAGGGCGGCCATCGCCCAGTACATCCCGATGGACTTCAGCTTCCAGATCGGGATAATCGGCACCTTCCTGAAGGAAATCACCACGGAAACCGGTTCCGTCACACAGATCAAGTCACCCCTGATCCTGATCAACCCGGCCAACGGGGGCATCGGTGTCTATGCCAAGAACTTCCCGGCGCGCATCGTTGCCAATTCAACGAACGGAGACTGGGTCGTGGGGATTGCCCCATCCAGCGCGGTGGAGGGCTCCAGCGGCTCACGCTACCGCGAGGCCGCCGTCAGCCTGAACATGAAACAGGGCGACATCAACCTGATCAGCGAGTTCCCGCTGCACTCCAACTTCCAGGCGGTGTTCGACAAGCAGGATGAGAACGTGGTCTACTACTGCGTCAATGAACCCGCCGAAGTCAACCAGATCTTCGGCCTGAACCTGAAGAAGGACGAGAAGGGCAAGATCCCGGCGGAAGGCAACCGCTTCATGCTCTACGGACTGCTGCCTGAGAAGAATCCCATGATGTGGATCAACGACCCGCTCAGCACGCGGGACTACCCCGTACTCAAGCTGCTGAACATGAAGGACGGCACGATGGGATCGCGCGTAGAGTTCCCCGGGGCTGACAACGTGGTTGTCAGTCCGGATGGCAACCATGTCCTGGTGACCGTCAGCCAGGGAGCCGAGTCCTCCATCGGATACTACAACATAGAGGACGGCAGCTTCCACCAGGTTCCGGGTCTCGTACTCGTCAAGCCGCTCTTCAAGTGGGCCCGCGAGGGCATGCAGGTGATTGCCAAGGAAAGCTCGACCGTCGAGGACCGCTTCATCCTGATCGACCTCGAAACCGGCCAGAGCCGGGTGCTGTTCAGTGCCAAGTTCAAGATCGCCTTCTGGGACATCTCCCCTGACAATGATGCCCTTGTGTTCGTCACCGAGTCCGACAGTGATCCGATCCTCTTCGTGGTCCCGCTGGACCCGCAGCTGAAGACCATCAACCGCATCCAGCTCAGCGGCGTGTCCGACATCACCTGGCTGGGCTGCCTGTCCACTCCACCGCGCAAATCCGGCGGCGGCTGGCTGGAGAATCTCCTGCCCTTCTGAGAATCCACTCAGCCCGGGTGCTATCATGCGCCCGTGTCCGGACTCAATCTTCATACGTTGACATCTTCCGTCACCCGCGTTGCTGCGGATGCGGGCCGGCTACTGGAGGGTTACTTCCAGCGCCTGGATGACGTGGAGATCCAGACGAAGACCAGCGCTGCAGACATGGTCAGCGAGGCCGACACCAATGCGGAGGACCTGATCCGCGAACGGCTGGCCGCCCTGCTGCCCGCCGCAGGCTTCATCGGCGAGGAGTCCTTTAACCCGGACACCCCGCGCCAGGAGCTCAACTGGGTGGTTGATCCGCTGGATGGCACCTCGAACTTCCTCAGCGGACTGCAGATCTGGGCCGTCTCCATCGCCCTGACCGACGAGAATCTCCAGCCCCTGATCGGAGTGGTGCACTCCCCTGAGCTGCGCAACACCTGGTCAGCCGCCCGCGGCATGGGTACCACCTGCAACGGTGTGGGCGTTACGGTCAGGTCCCACCCCCCCGGGGGAAATCTGCTCAACGCGATGCTGGCAACGGGCTTCCCCTATGACATCAAGGGACCCGACGGACAGAAGAACATCCACAACTTCGTGCGCATGCAGACCCACTTCCACAAGATCCGCCGGCTGGGCAGCGCCGCCGTGGATCTGGCACTCGTCGCCGACGGGACCTTCGACGGGATGTGGGAACTCAAGCTGCGTACCTGGGACAGCGCGGCAGGGATCCTGCTGGTCACGGAGGCCGGGGGTTTCTGCGAACAGATCAACGGGGAACAGTACACCCCCGGTGATGATGACCTGCTTGTGGCCAGCCGCCAGGACCTGATGGAACTGATGCGCAGCGTGCTGCGACCGGTTGACTGACCGCGCATCGCCACCTTCCAGGCAGGTCTGCCTGAAACTTCCCAGCCAGCCATAATGTATTCTTCACTGACTGGATAAACCTACTTTCAATAGCTGCCGGGGTCTGTCCCCGGCCAATTCTGGAGGAATCATGCTGAGCATGAAAACCATTGTTCTCACTTTCTGCATGTTGCTGGTAGCAGCCACCACGGCAACAGCCGGTCACCAGGCTGATTACACGATGTCCATCAGCATGGATCAATCAGCATTTGGGGACATGGCCGCCATGTTTGGCGAGCAGTCCGGTGACACACAGGCAGGGGACCTCGAAGCCCTGTCGGATATGACACTCGTGCATGGCAAGGTCTACTGGCATGATGTCTTCACACGGGTGGATATGTTCTATGACCCGGAAATGGCCCATACAGGAGATACCACTGGCCTGCAGACCGGTGACATGGTGGAAAGCTTCATCATCTTCGGCGAATCAGGCACTTCCTACCAGCTGCTGCATGCCGAGAAGCGCGCGGTGCAGTATGACAACGCAGTGCCTGGCAGTTCTGCAGCTGGCGATGACCCGATCCCGGACATGCAGCCGGACCGGATGATCCGCGATTACCAGTCCATGATCAGCTCCCTGCAGGAAACAGAGGGCATGCAGGTCACGGAACTGGCACCAGCCACCATCAACGGTGTTTCCGTCAAGGGTGTGTCCTTCATCATGGACATGCAGGCCATGATGGCCGGAATGGAAGGTATGGAGGGCATGCCCGACATGTCCGCCCTCTTCGGTGATGACTCAGGCGACTCAGCTGATGCTGAAGGCATGGAAGGCATGGAGGAGCTCGGCGGCCTGCTGGCCGGAATCATGGCGATGATGGGTGACATCTCCGGCGAGCTGTGGTTCTCCGATGAGCTTGACGTGATGATGCGGATGAACATGAGCCTGATGGGCATGAGCACCACCATGGAACTTGACAGCATCTTCAACTGGGAGGATGACGGGGACACCTTCGCCGTCCCTGATGACTACGAGATCATCACGCAGGAACAGTACATGCAGGAGCAGATGGCCGAGTTCAACAAGGTGATGGATGGCCTGGATGCGGATGACAACTACAATGTGAAGGAAGACGGGGCAAAGATATCGGGTAAGGGCAGCAGCTAAGCCTGGCCCGCTCCTCAGTCCCCGTTGGTTGGCAGGATATGCAGCAAGTTGCCAGCCGGCACAAGTACCGCCAGGCTGCTGCCATCGTGGCAGAAGCGCCACTGGCTGCAGTCGAGGCCGGTTGCCAGCGCCCGGCCGCCGTCAGCAGTCTGCAGTACCAGTTCACTGCGTGACCCCCGGCCCTGCAAACCAGCCAGCCAGCTGCCATCCCGGCTGGCACGGCAGCCCCAGGCCGGCAGTCCCTGCCCCTCCAGCAGCCGGAAACCGTCAGCTCCCGGTTCCTTGAGCCAGGTCTGAGATTCTCCGGCCGCTTCTTCCTCCAGCAACAGCGAACCGTTGTCAAGCAACTGCATTGCGGCATTGCCGGCCCTGGCATGCACGATCCGGGTGGTGTTACCCACGGGACTGACCAGCACCACCATTTCATCCGCCGGATAACTGCCCTGCAGTCCCCCGCACAGCACCGCCAGTTCCCCGCTGGACGGCAGGAAGGCCAGCTGCCTGATAATGTCCATACCTGACTTTTCCAGCAGCGGAATGAACTCTGTGTCCGCCAGCCGGAACACGGCCAGACTGACCGGCTGCCCGGCCTGCAGATAGGGGCGGGCCGCCACAAACAGGTTGTCCCCCGCCTCATCCCAGCAGACTGCCCCCGGCCAGAATTCCATCGGTATGCGGTAGGTTGAAATTGCCGTGACGGCAGCGCTGTCAATCCGGAATACCGACAGCCGGCTGGCACCCACCAGCCGCTCACTGCGTTCCACGACCGCCAGGGCATTGCCAAGCGGTGCCAGGCTGTAGCTGAACTGGCTGTCAGCACCAGCGGCACGCTGCAGGCTGCGCGGCAGGGTCAGTTCGCGCAACTCCCCAGCCTGCGTGGCGAGGATGCTCAGCCTGATTTCGCCGTCCTGCTGCGCCAGCAGGACCAGTTCATCCGTGTTGCGCCAGCGCATGTCAATCACAGACAGCTCTGCCGGCAGCGGCAGGACAAGCTGCCCGGCCAAGCCCATGGCCGGGGTAAGCCAGAGCAACAGCAGGCACAGCAGGATGCTTGGGTGGTACTTCATGTGGAGCAAGATCAAATCATAGTTGATACGCGGCGTCAACCTGATGACACGGCTCATATAATTGTCGGATGCCTTTCTTCAAAGAAGCACCGCCTGCGGCGGCGATCCAGCCGACTGCCGATTTCAGCGGCTTCCTGGAGCGCTACCGGGCCAGCCAGCCGAGCATCCAGAACTTCCTGTACCTGAACCATGCCTCCGTCGGCCCGCTCTCGGACTGGGTGATCGCCGCTGTCAACGAACAGCTGGCCCAGCAGCAGATGGCTGACAGCGTGGACCAGGATCCCTGGTTCGACGGCTGGCGGCTCTCCCGCCAGCGTGTGGGGGAACTGATCTGCGCCACGGACCGCTCGGAAATCTGCCTGCTGTCCAGTACACATACCGCCCTGCTGCGCGCCTTCCAGGCCATCCCGGTCAATCCCGGCGACGAGGTGATCTGCCCGGCGGATGATTTCCCCAGCCTGTACACGGCTCTGAGCGAACTGACATCCAGGGGTGCAGTACTGCGCACTGTTGAGAGTGGCCGGGGCGACGGGATTGTCAGGACCGCCGACATACTGAATGCCATCACAGCGCAGACCAGGCTAGTCGCCACGAGCTGGGTGAACTTCTTCCACGGCTACACAATGGACCTCGCAGCCATCGGCCAGGCCTGCCGCGATAATGGCAGCTGGTTCGCGGTGGACTGCATGCAGGGCCTGGGTGCCCTGACACTCGACGTGAAGGCCACAGGCGCGCACTTCATTGCGGGGCATGGTGCCAAGTGGCTCTGTGCTCCGCTGGCCAGCGGTTTCCTCTGGGTGGATCCTCAACTCGACCCTGAGCAGATCACACCGCGCAGTGATGGCTGGTTCGCCATGGAGCTGAACCATTTGAGCTATACCGACCGCAGTGTAAAGCCCAAGCACAATGCCAATCGCTTCAGCCTCGGCACAGTCCCCTTCCCCTCCGCTTTCGGCCTGCGCCGGGCCTGCGAGATCTTCCTCGAGGCCGGACCAAAGCGAGTGGAGGAACGCGCCATTGGCTTTGCCGAACGCATCGCCGACTGCGTGCGGGACTGCGGACTGGACCTGTACTACGACCGCAGCGAAAATGTCAGCGCGATCCTCTCCTTCACCCTGCCGGATGGCAGTTCACTCAGCGATGTGCTCAAGGGCCAGAAGGTGATCCATTCCGTGCGTGAGGGCAAGCTGCGCCTCAGTCCGCACTGGTACCACGCTGATGAGGAGATCGACAGTGTCTGCGAGATCATCAGTGCAAGCGTGAAAGTGGGAGCTTGAACCCCCGGCGTCCTTGCAACTATCCCGCATCAGCAGTACTCTCATAGGGGTGATGAAGCCCGATTCAGAGGATCAACATGGCGCTGGACACTGAACGCAAGAAGGTAGCGCACCTGCTCAGGCGGGCCGGCTTCGGCGCCGGTATCAGCCGGATCGACTACTTCACCGAGCTGGGCCTTGATGCCACCCTGGAGCACCTGCTGGACTATGAGCAGGTTGCAGAAGGCCCCGAAATTGATGTCTACGAACTGACCAACAACAACGGCAACCTGCCGGCTCCGATCGTTTCCGGCTGGTGGCTGCACCGCATGATGGTCACCAAGCGCCCACTGCAGGCCAAGCTGTCCCTGTTCTGGCACGACCACTTCGGCTGCAGCGCCGAGAAGGTCCAAAACGGCTACCTGCTGGTCCAGCACATCCGCCTGCTGAACAGGCATGCCAGCTCCGATTTCCGCACGCTCCTGCTGGCCGTGGCCCAGGACCCGACGATGCTGCGCTTCCTTGACAACAATGTCAACGTCTCCGGCAAACCCAATGAGAACTTTGCCCGCGAACTGATGGAACTGTTCACGATGGGTATCGGCAACTACACCGAGAAGGATGTGCAGGAGGCCGCCCGGGCCTTGACTGGCTGGAGCTTCCAGCGCCCCAACCGTATCCAGGCTGCGCTGCGCAACAAGGTCGAGCCCGAGTTCATTTTCCGCGAGAACCAGCATGACAAGGGCATCAAGACATTCCTCGGAGTCAGCGGCAACCTCGGCGGCGAGGACGTGATTGACATCCTGCTGGACCAGCCAGTGACGGCGCGCTACATCGCCACGAAACTGTGGAGCTGGTTCGTCTATGAAAATCCGGAGGAGGCAGTCGTTGACAGGATCGCCTCAGTATTCCTAGGCAGCGGCTACAGCGTCAAGGCACTCCTGCGGCATATGTTCACATCGGAGGAGTTCTACTCCGCCAGGGCCGAGCGCGCGCTGTACAAGTCGCCGGCGGATTTCGTGGTCGGTATCTGCCGCAGTGTGGACCTGCCCGGCGTCCTCGACCTGGTGAGCATATTCCAGGATAGCGAGAAGGAGAAGCGCCAGCTGCTGCGCGGAGCCGTCGGCGGGATGATGGGCAGCATGCAGAACATGGGCCAGTTCCTGCTCTACCCGCCCACCGTGGCGGGCTGGGACGGCGGGGCGGCCTGGGTGAACAGTGCCACCATGCTGGAGCGCATCAAGTTCGCGGATACCATGTTCCAGAAGCGCAATGGCCCGATCAACTGGAATTACCTCGTGGGCAACCGGCGCTTCGAGTCTGTGAGGGAGGTCGTGGACAGGCTCTGCGAGGTCTTTGATGCGCAGTTGCCAGCTGCCAAGAAGGAAATCGTGGCAACACATGTGGAGGGACTGCTGGACCTCACCCGCGGTGAGGAGCAGTACCGCCAGGAGATGCTGCACCAGGCCAGCCGGCTGATTTTCGGCAGCCCGGAGTTCCAGTTCTGCTAGGAGGTCCGGAGCAATCCGGACAAGGGGGCTGTGGCGCAAGTCGCGCAACGGAGCCCGGTCGTAAGCCGGGCAATGGCAACGGATCACTTCCAATGCCGTAATGAATGTATGATTTTGGAGTTGTCCGGTTTGCACCGGATCGCCTGGAGAAGCAATGGCTGAGAATCATTCGAGAAGGGATTTCCTCGTCCGCAGCGGCAGCGTGCTGGCCCTGGGACTCTTGACCCCCGCCTGGTTGCGTGGCGTGGCCCTCGCCCAGAAGACCGACCGCCTGAACGGTGTGGTACCCCGCAGTGACAATGTGCTCATCGTCTGCCAGCTCAGCGGCGGCAATGACGGCCTGAACACGGTGATTCCCTACAGCGAGAAGGACTACTACCGCCTGCGTCCGGGCATTGGCATTGCCGAGAAGGAGCAGATCCCGATCTCCGGGCACCTGGCCCTGCATCCCGCCCTCAAACCCCTCCAGGGCCTGTGGGACAGTGGCCAGCTGGCCATCGTGAACGGCGCCGGCTATCCCGAGCACAACCGCTCACATTTCAGCTCAATGAAGATCTGGCAGACCGCCAGCCCGGAAGGTCCCTCGCAGACAGGCTGGCTGGGTAACTACCTGGACCTGATCGGCAGCACCGGCCCGGTCAGCCCGGTGGTCGGCCTCTGTCTTGACAACAGTGCCAATCCCGCACTGAGCGCCCGCAAAGTCAGCGTGCCGACGATTGCCAGCCTGGATGACATCTCCGAACTGGCAGGCACACAGGATGCCGAAGCAGCGATGCGCGCCATCCAGCAGATGGATGGCAACACTCCCTTCGGGCATGTCAGTCAGTCCACCAACAGCGCCCTGGATGCCGTGCATGAACTGAACAGCATGCTCGGGAAGTATGAAAACGTGATTGAGTACAAGGCTGACAAGTTCTCCAGCGGCTTCCGTCAGCTGGCGAAGCTCATCGCCGTGTCCCCGCTGACCCGCGTGGCCTACTTAAGCATTGGCGGCTTCGATACGCATGCCAACCAGCAGGACCGCCACTCTGAGCTGCTGGGCAACTTCGCCAGTGGACTGTCAGCCTTCATGCAGGAAATGCAGCAGATCGGCATGGCGCAGCGCGTCACCGTGCTGGCCTTCTCGGAATTCGGCCGCCGGGTCAAGGAGAACGGCTCAGGCGGTACGGACCACGGCCAGGCCGGCCCGATGTTCATTGCGGGGGGCAGTGTCAAGGGTGGACTGCACGGTGAGTACCCCAGCCTGCAGGACCTCGATGACGGCGACCTGAAGTACAACCTGGATTTCCGCCGGGTCTACGCCTCTGTGCTGGACCGCTT
The DNA here is from genome assembly GCA_024645305.1 of Planctomycetales bacterium. Taxonomy (GTDB): domain Bacteria; phylum 4484-113; class 4484-113; order 4484-113; family JAFGCY01; genus JAHEFU01. The sequence continues at coordinate 5,072 of JAHEFU010000053.1, read as the reverse complement.
CATGCAGGCTGACAGTGAGAAACTGCTGGGCCAGCGCTTCGAGATCCTGCCCCTGTTCAGTTAACCGGATGCATGTCTCCTGGTCAATCCAGCTGCGCGGGACTGACCTCCAACTCTAAGCGTCCGCGTCGCGCAGCTTGATGGTCTTCCACTTGCCTGTCTGGAAACGCCAGAACACGAGGCTGGCTTCAACGTAGACAGAGATCGCCATGCCCCACCACAGGCCGCTCAGGCCCCAGCCCAAGCCGATGCCCGTACCGTACAGGTTCTCAAAGGCCAGACAGGCCATCAGGGGCAGGCGCACAACCCACATTGCCGTAAAGGCGATCCAGGCGGTGATGGCCGTGTCTCCGCTGCCCCGCAGGGCACCATTCAGCGTCATGCCCACGCCGAGCCCCGGCAGGCAGAAGGCCATGATCCGCAGGAAATTCGCAGCAGGCTCGATCACTTCGGGGGTGGCCTTGCCGATGAACAGGACGATGAACTGTGGCGCGAACACGAAGAACAGGATCCCCATGGTCCACATGATCACCTGGCTTCCCGCTACACAGTACAGGGCGCTGATTCTTGCCATATCCAGCTGGCGGGCTCCGATATTCTGCCCGACAAGCGTGGCGGCAGCGATGCTGAAGGCGAAGGCCGGCATGAATGCCAGGCTTTCCGCCTGCAGTCCCACATGCAGGGCACTCTGGCCCACGACACTACCCGGCAGCAGGGTGATGATCTTGATGATGGCGAGCATCGCCAGTGCCCGCATCCCGACCTGCAGGATGACGGGAAAGCCCAGGGAGAGCATCTCCCAGGCCTTCATCAGCGGCCTGCTGATTTCGCGCCATGAATTGTCAACATCCCCCTGCTGGCGCAGCATGTAGAAGGCCACCACTGCGGCGATGACGGTAGTCAGGGTCGTACTGCCGGCAGCACCGGCCACGTGGTAACGCTCAATCAGGAACCAGTTGCCGGCGAAGTTCGCGATGTTCGTGACGATCAGCAGCCACATCGGATAGATTGTCTTGCCGAGGCTGTTGAATACGCTCACGCAGGCCATCTGGAAGCCCACTCCACCAAGGCCCAGCAGCAGGATCTGGAAGTAGTTCCAGGCATAGCGCCTGGTCAGTTCAATGCTGGCAGCCGCGCTGTCCCCATGTTCGCTTGTGACCATGAACTGCACGGGCTTGGCCCCGATCAGCAGACCAATTGCCATCAGCACGGAGCCGATGACCAGACCGGTGGCAATTCCCACCATGGCATAGTGCCGGGCCTTCTCGGTTTCACCCATGCCCACCAGCCGGGCTACATAGGCCGTGATGCCGGTTCCCAGACCCATGAAGACGCTCATGAGCATCCACATGCTGGTCCGTCCCACGGCAAGACTGGACAGGGCTTCCGCCCCCAGCGGACTGACCATCCGGGTGTCCACGAATCCGATCAGGGTCTGGAGGGCATTCGTGGCAGTCACCGGCAACGCCAGGATCATGATCGTGCGCGCAAGCTCTGCCGGAGAGTTCCAGCTGATCAGGGAGTGTTTGCGGGGCGCAGCAATAACCTTGGACACGACCCTAATAATACAGAGCAATGGATCAAAATAGTCTCAGTGTTTTCGAAATATCAATTAACGGGCAGCCGGACTTTCCAGACTGCCTAGAGCGTTTCAGGAGGAACCACGGATGAGTGACTTAGGCGAGGTGATTGTATACAGCGCGGACTGGTGCGTCGACTGTGTGCGGGCGAAGAATTTCCTCAAGCAACATGACATTCCCTTCGAAGAGCGAAACATCATGTTCAAGCCGGAACTTGCCGAGGAAGTGATCCAGTACAACATCGAAGCCGGCCTGGGACCAAAGCGCCGCATCCCGATCGTGCTGCATGCCGGCAACATCCTCAGCGAGCCGAGCAATGACGAGCTCGCCATTGAGTTCGGTATCGAAGTGTAGCCCGGTTCACCTGCCTGAAGAACTGATTGGGTGCCACCCGGTTGCAGACAAGCAGGTCCAGCCGCCCATCTCCCGTCAGATCCACGAAATGGGCTGAAGATCCGAGGTTCTCATCTCCGTCAAGACCCTCTCCCAGCTCTGCCGTTATGTCTGTGAAATGCATCCCGCCATCATTGCGATAGAACCTGTTTGGCGATTGCAGACCAAGCAGAAAGATGTCCAGGTCGCCATCATCATCGAAGTCACCCGTGGCGAGTCCAGATTGCAGATGGATTTCCTGCTGCTGGAGCACTGGATCAAAGACATCATTCCTGAACTCAATGCCGCAATCGTCCGCTTCCAGCCTGACAAACGATCCTGCCGGGTTCTCGCGCTCCAGCAGGGCCCTGCGCTTCAGCAATGCCGACTGCGCTGGCGGGTCTTCTGGGCTCGGGTGATTCTGGCAGCTGCCCAGCAGGGGAACAACCAGTATGGGTAGAAGTACAAAAACTGGTGGAAAGTAACTTGATGATCCTGGCTGAGTTTCCAGCCGGGAGGCCATCCATGTTGGCCTGACGATAAGTAACAGTGGTTCCACAAGTCTGCAGAACTTATCAATTAAGTAACAGGTGATATCTGACCTGTAATCCACGCCGGCATGTGAGGAGTATGGAACTCCTCCTGCACTATCAGCTGAATGTATGGTGCAATACAGCCTGGCATGGGAATTGGATTGCGTGTCCATTGCCAAACTCCAGTCTTAATGAATTGCCGTGCTTGACGGCCCGTCTCCGCGGCCCCCTGAGGGACAGCGGTCCAGCAAACAATTCAGGTGTTAATTGGCCTGCTGCACCTCCACCATTGTTTCTCCCTCACCGATTCCGACTTCGGAACTGCTGCCATTCGCCCAGTTGACAGTCAGGCTTGACGCCACATGCCCCTGCGGAATGCCGAAGTGCACTGCCGTGCTGCAGCTTGCGAAGTAACTCGCGCTGCCTCCGACGCTGCGCTGGAGCATTGTGCCATCCTCAAGGTACAGCTCCAGTTCAGCACCCAGTCCGTCAGGATTGCCCGCAGCTCCACTGAGTTTCACGTTCAGTCCGCTGCCGCTGCTGAGTGCTCCGCTGCCCATCACTATCCGCGGATGGCCGTTACTCACTGCCACCACCAGGTCCGCATTGCCATCCAGGTCCAGGTCGGCCGCGGCACTGCCCCGCATGTCCTGGTGGATCCGCACCCCGCACAGGGGTACGCTGATCTCGCGGAAGCTGCCGTCGCCGTTGCCCATCAGCAGGCAGCCGTAACCGCTGTCCCACTGGCCCGTTTCGGGCTGGGTCTGGGTGAAGTTACCCGTGATGAAGGCATCGAGGTTGCCGTCGTTGTCATAATCTGCAGTCGCAGCGCTGAAGGCCGCTGTCCACTGGGCCATACCCGGCAGGGCCTGTGCCCGCCAGCCGTCACCCTCACTGAGGCAGATCACGCTTTCCACGGTGTCGCAGTAGAAGGTCTCCGCATCATCGAGGCGTTCGCCGTAGACATCGTTCAGGCTGGCGTTGGAGAAGTCCGTCCAGGTCGGGAAGCGCCGCGGGATCGTGCGGATCGCATAGCCGCTGCAGGAGCGTCCGCGTCCCGGCAGGTAGGTTCCGTCCGAGTTGTAGGTGGCCTCCACGATATCCCGTGTGCCATTGTCATCAAAATCGTTGCAGAACGTGGTCTGCGGTTTATCCATGCTCGGATGGTACTTCGTGTTCAGTCCCGCATTGCAGGCGATCACGTCAGGCTGGCCGTCGCCGTTGAATTCCCCGATGGCCAGGCCGCGCCACCAGCCGCGTTCGGTGATGTCCTCGGAATACAGGAAGTTGCCATCGATGTTCAGCCAGATCTCAACCGGCCCCCAGTGCCGGGCCAGCACGAGATCCTGCCAGCCGTCGCCATCCATGTCATGGAACAGGGCATCGGCCACCTGGCTGCGGCTGGTCAGGCCCTGGGCCAGCTGGTCCGTGGCGTCACTGAAATTCCCGCTGCCGTCGTTGACAAGCAGGTAATTGCGCTCCGTCCGGCCGTACTGGAAGGGCCGCACATGCCCGGCGATGAACAGGTCCATGTCGCCATCCCGGTCGAAATCCGCGGCCAGAGCCTTGCCGGCACTCTTGTTGTCAGTCGGCAGGCGCTTGGGTCGCCAGCCGCTTTCGAGGTTCAGCAGCAGGTAGTTGCGGAAGCTGCCGTCCAGTTCATTGCCCTCGATGCCGCCGGTACACATCAGCAGGTCGCGCCGGCCGTCGGCATCCGCGTCGAACATGCAGATCCCGGTGACCTCCGCGGCACTGTCCACGAAGTCGGACACCCCGCTGTCGATCTCATTCCACTTGCCGTCCGCAGCACGCTCGAGCCAGCTGCCATCCTGCCCGGCCGCGCCGCCGAGGATCAGCTCCAGCAGGCCATCGCCATCCGCATCCGCCAGGGCCAGACCAGTGCCGAGCGTGCTCTGCTGGAAGGGCAGCAGCGGCTCCACCTCGAACTCGCGGGTCGCGGTGTTCACCTCGACCTGCTCCCAGGCGATTTCCTCGGTATTGAAATAGGGCTCAACGGTCTCCGGCTGCCATTGCGTCAGATTGGAGGCACGGTACACCGTGTAGTGCATTCCGGCATCCAGACCGTCCTCGATTACCTGCAGCATGTTGTCCGGCCAGCGGATCTCCAACCTGTCAATCCGGCCGGCATTGCCCAGCCCGAAGTGCAGCCGTGTGCTGTCACCCGTGGCGAAGCCGCGGCTGATGATGGCATCACGGGACATCACCTGGTCACCGACGTAGGCCCAGACGCGCGCGCCCACGGCCTGCGGGTTGCTGCCCTCCTGCACCAGGTCGATGGTCAGGCGCTCCGCCTGCGAGATGTCATTGCGGAACACCCCGACCGGGTCGAAGGTGTAGTTGATGACCAGGTCCGGATCACCGTCGTTGTCATAATCCGCCAGACTGGCCCCGGCACTGTATGTTTCCTCGGTCAGTCCCCAGTTGCCATCCGGGCTGTCGAAGCTGACCCCACCCTTGTTGTGGAAGATGTAGTCCTGCACCCGGTACACCGGCTGCTGGAATATATAGTCCTGGATGGTCTCGGCCGGCTCTCCGCCGCGGATGTAGGTCTGGATCGTGTTCGTGG
>JAHEFU010000052.1 GCA_024645305.1 Planctomycetales bacterium | reverse complement strand
GCCGGCGGCGGTGGCGGCGGGGGATTCGAGGAGTACGATGGTCCTCCGGAAATCGTCTGCGTGACCCCGATTGCCTGGGACAAGGTGAACGGCCAGGTGACACAGGGCTCAGCGGGCGTGGGTGGCCAGAACTACCCGGACCCGAACAGCTCCAACGTGTACGGACCGGATGTGACTCCGGGCTTTGACTACGCTGTCGAGTACGACACCGGCGTGCGTACGCCTGGTGACGATGACGGCGGCCTCAATGGCAACGACCTTGACTACCAGTTCCCGTTCTACTGCTTCGTGGAGTGGGATGACAGCCTCGGCGTGACCCCCGGCACGGTGGAAGTCGCTGAGATCCTTGACGTGAACTACGGCGGTATCCCGCTGAGTGACATCAGTGCGGACTGGACGAAGTACAACGCCCCCTACGGTGGCACATTCGATCCGGGCGTGCTCGGCCTGGGGTTTGCAGCAGCCTACTTCGCCAGCGAGACCCAGGGCTTCGGCGACATCAGCACCGCCTCCTATGGCGATGCCTTCGGCCCGAACCTGACGTTCAACAACGACACCGACCTGCTCGCCGCTGAAGCCATTGCACATTGGCCGCAGGGCACGACCTATGGCGGAACCCCGGCCTACCTGGCCTGGGCGATGTATCCCGGTCACCACAGCGTCAAGCTGGACAATGCTGACAGCCCCGTCGGTTACTACGGTGAAGGCAGCATCCAGTGGTACGAGTTCATCGAGGACCATGACATCCAGGTGGGCCGCGACCTATGGCTGTACCTGCGCAGCGACTATCAGTTCACCACCCCCGGCGAAGGCCGCACAGTCGACTTCGACTATGCCGTCGTCAAGGGCTGGGACGGTGACATCAACCGTAACGGTGTCATCAATGAAGCCGCTGACAAGTTCCCCGTGCGTGTCCGCTTCTTCACCGATGTGGATGCCTACGATGACTACTTCGACGACCTGAACGGTTATCCGAACTTCGCACCTGACGGCGACACCTTCCTCGAGGGTGGCTGCTACCTGGTGGACGTCGGTGACCCGAACTACCCGGTTTCCCTCTTTGATGATCCTGACCTGGATGATCCGAAGGACACCGTCAGCGGTTCCGGACCGGACTATGATGTGACCCTGAGTTTCATCATTGCCAACGGCTTCCCGAACTACGACATGAGCCTGGACTGGAACTATGACTTCATCTCCTGGGGCAACAGCGGCAACGTGATCAACGATTACACGTCGCACAATGCCAATGGAGCCTGGAGTGACGTGGTCAACGTTGACCCGACAGCGGCCGGCGGCGATGGGGACTACTTCTTCGCCCTCAAGGTCGACGACGGTGACGTGCCCTCCGCCAGCGCTTCCTTCTTCTGGCCTGACCAGGTCCCGCTGAAGCCCGGCATTTCCTATGCGATCGTTGATGACAACCTCAACGCCCTGGACACCAGCCCGGCGGATTGCCTCGCGGCGATTGACACTTTCCTCCCCGGACAGACCGTCATTCCGCGGGCCAGCATCACCTCCGGTGCTGACCTCTATGGCTACGATCTCGTGATCTGGCTGACAGAGCATGAGTGGTACGGACTGGGCAGCCCCGGTATCCTCGCTGCTGAGATGACGATCCTCAAGGATTACATCGACAACGGCGGATCCACCGGCGGTAACCTGCTGCTGTTCATGCCTGGTGAGACAGTCTGGGAGACCTTCGACACCGGACTGGTCATGCACCAGCAGTACATGGGTGGTGGTACAGCGTTCATGAATGAGCGTCACCAGTTCGACAGTGACTGGTACACCCAGCACATCATCGATCCGGGCCTGCAGACGGGACCGGGCGGTGCCAACATGCTGCAGGTGGACCATTGCAGCCAGAACGGCTCAAACCCGGGCATCGATCCCTGGTACACCAGCGGTTACTTCGATCTTCCGGCACTGACAGCCGGTGCTGTCCAGGGTTCCTGGGAGTACAGCACAGACCGCTGCGACGTCACCAAGTTCGACAAGAACGGTGGCGGAACTCCGGGCGGTGTCTGCGTCTGGGTTGGCCACTACTTCAAGTTCATGACCCCGTACTTCGGCGGTAACATGAATACCGGTGTGGTCGGTACCCAGGGCCAGTACATGCAGAACATGATCAACTGGATTGATCCGACCCTGCTGCCCTAACCGAGAGACTGATCAACTGAACTGATCAAAACGCCCCGGGGCCCTGTGCCCCGGGGTTTTTGCTTTTCTATACTCAGGAGACATTGCAGCCCATGGAAATCAGCCCCCGGATTGAATGACTCAGTCCCGGCGCCTATCCCGGATGTCGAATTCAATCTTCTGGCACGAATCAGGCAGCCGGATCCTGCGCTGCATAGCCAGTGGTTGATCAGGTCAGGCCCCGGGGCTCAAGGCTACTGGCCCCTGCCTGTTTCAATTGCCGAATCGACGCTAGCAGGAAGCTGGGATGGACTGAGGTAGCTCATAGCAGCGCTCCTGCCAAAGCACAGAGACAGCTGCAGGCTGGACTCCATATACAGAATAAGGGGATCCACTGAATCTACAGGTGTAATCCACCAGCTGCATGCAGCCGTGAATCATGTGAGCAGAGCAGAGCAGAGAAGGGAAAATTCAGGGGAAGCAGTCCACACTGCCCTGCCGCCTGAAGCTGGCCGGCTATTCCACGGGCATGTTGAAGTATTCCTCGCTCAGCAGCAGCTTGATACTGGGAGGTCTGTGGAAGTACCGGCGCTGGAAGAAGGCAATTGACCCGTCGGGACTGATTCCCACGACACTGCGCTCCTGCATCTGGGTGTTGCCGTTGCTGGAGGCGCAGCCATATGCCTGGGAAATCCGCAATCCGGGATCCTCCAGGACGGGGATGCTGATCTGTTCCTTATCAAGGTATGCGGCCGTCTTGCTACCCGCTGCCGGATTTACGGCAAGGATGCTGAAGCCTGCACCGGATTCTGTGAATTCCTGCTGCAGGCGGGAAAGCTGCCTCAGCTGATTCGTGCTGTTGGGCGTATCATTCGCGGGATAGAAGAAAAGCAATACCGGCCCGTTCTGCAGTGCCTGGCTGAGGTCGAACTGCTTGCCGGTCTGGTCGGTGGCCTGCACAGCCGGGGCCTGCTCACCCTTTTCAGGGTGGACATAGCCTTCCTTCACAAGCTTTATCTCATTTACCGCAATCTGTTCCTTGGGATTGGGCATCATGCACCCAGACAGGAGGGACAGGCAGAAAACCAGGATTATCAGGAATAGCGATTTCATGGAAGGCAAAGTATAACAGACCAGCTGGTGCAATTATTCCCTGGACCCGCTGGATTCAAGCTCAACAGAAATCATTTCTTCCTATTTCCATGACAGATTATGGTTTCCACATTACAATTTATTTGGCTATAATCTATATGGTATACATTTAACTGTCGGCAGACGACCTCGACAATTATGTGTGAACCGGATGACACACCAGGTGGGTCAGCTGGACTACAAGGGGCACGATACAGGCGGAATCGGGATTTCGGTGGTGATTATCCTTCTCACCATCCGTGATGACGCGCTAAAGACCCTGCTGGTCCGGTCAAGCGGAGGCGGCTGGAGTCTGCCTGCGGGATCTCCGGGAGTCAGTGAGCCGCTGCGAAAGGCTGCGGAGCGCGTTATCAGGGAATTCGCCACGATAAGTGTGGATTATCTGGAACAGCTCTACACCTTTGGAAACCGCATAGCTAGTGGTAGTGGGCGGATCATCGAAATCGCCTATTACGGGCTGGTTCCGCCGGATCTGATTCCTGGTGTCGAACAGCATGCTGCCGGAAATCTGGCCTGGTTCCCGGAAGAGGAGCAACCTCAGCTGGATGGAGAGCACGAGCTGATTGTGCGTGTGGCGCACAATAGACTGCAGGGTAAGCTGGCCTATACAGCGGTCGGCTTCGAACTGCTGCCTGAGCTGTTCACGATGGCGGAACTGCAGAGGCTGTATGAAATCATCCTCGGCAGGGAACTGGACAAGAGGAACTTCCGCAAGAAGATCCTCGATCTGGGAATAGTAGAGGACACAGGGGAATCCCGTGTGGCGGATCATCAACGCGGGCGGCCAGCTGGGTTGTATCGTTTTAAGTCCCAGGTGTTCCGCAATATAGAGGCGAAGCGGGATATTCTTGCGTTTTAAGGAGTGACAGAATGTATGAACAGGATGTGAAGCTCGCCAAGATGCTGGTCGACAAGATCAAGACCATCAGGGGCGAGGAAGGCAGTGTCAGGGAAAACCTTGAAAAGGCGCGTGAGGAATTGCAGCGTGTGCAGCAGATCCGCGAGGAACGGGACACTTACCTGGCAATCCTGTCCGAGGCAGCCGACCTGCTGGACAGCAAGGATCTCGTGATCGAGAATCCCGATACCACCGAGCAGCAGGAAACCGTGGACAATCTCGAATTCAAGCTGGAAGAGCTTGACGAGGAATCCCAGAAATACAGCCGCCTGATTGAGTCCCTGCGGGACAAAGCGCCGCAGCTTTTTGAAGAGATCAAGACTGATGACCCGACGGCGGCTCCTGAACTCAGCGAAGAAGCGCTGGAAGTGGCGGGCGAGGAAGCCACCGCACAGGTGGAGGACTCGGCCACGGAACAGGAGGCTGAGGATGCGGAACCTGAAGCTGAGCCGGATGAGGATGCTGCTGAAGATGCCTTCGAGGAAGGCGCAGTGGAAACAGTGGCAGAGGAAGAAGCAGAAGGGCACGAGGATCAGGCGGATGAGGATTCCGCTTCAGACGCCGCTGATGAAGAACCTGCTGAACCTGATACCCTTGAAGTGCATGTCGCCAGCAAGGACTACGATGAGGATACTGACCAGCACTCAAATGGCAACGGCGCACAGGAAATTGCAGCTGTGGACGCAGAAGCGGAGTCTGTTGCCGCCAGTGCTGATTCCCTGCCGGCCCCCGGTCCCGCGGAGGAAGCCGAGGCCGGAGTCGTCAAGGTTGCCGTGGAGAGCCCCGAACGGACTCTGAGCCGCTTCAACCTGGACCACCTGAAGAAAAAGGAAGCCTTCACCTTCGGCCGCGGAGCTGCCTACATCGTGGACGGCGACAGCGTGCTGGACAGGCTGCCCTACTACGACTACAGCCTGCGTGGCGTACTGGAGAACCAGACGCGTGATGAACTGGCGCGGGACATTGACGTGCTGTCCACGGAACTGCACGGCAAATTCCACATTGTATACAGTTCAATGTACAAGCCCAGTATCCAGCTCGGTGAATACGTGACCCTGGACTGCGCGGATGGAGACGGTGGCAAGGATGCCGGTGATGAACATGTGCGCAACCTGGTGAGCGACCTGATCGCCAAGCATACCTGTGTCTGTGTGATCACTGGGGATGTGGCACTGGCTGACAGTGTACGGGGCCAGAGCATCCACATTCTGCAGCTGCACGATTTCTTCCGCGCCTGAACATACGGGCCAACCCATTCACCCTGGCGCCTGCACTATAATCAGTGCCGTGCCCAGGCTGCTTTACACATTCCTGCTTCTCACGCTGCTCCTGCTGCTTGCGGGTTGCTACAAACCCCAGTCAGAATCCCACGAACTCGGCAGCGCCGAGAATCCGCTGGTGATGGCCTTCGTCCCCTCCACTGAAGCTGAAAAAGTCGTCAGTTCCGGCGAGGAACTATGCGACATGCTCACTGCCCAGACCGGCCTGCACTTCAATTCAATGGTGGCCACGAGCTATGTCGGCATTGTGGAGGCCATGGCCGCTGACAAGGTCCAGGTTGGCTGGCTGCCTCCGATGGCCTATGTGTTTGCCAACGAACGCAACGGCGACCAGGCAATCCTCAAGGTGGTGCGCCACGGCAAGAGCACTTACCGCGGCCAGATCCTAGTGATGGCTGACAGCGGGATCGAGACCCTTGAGGATCTCAAGGGCAAGCGGATTGCCTATCCCGATGCAGCTTCCACCAGTGGGCACCTCTACCCCAAGACCCTGCTGATCGAAAGTGGCATCGACCCTGAGCTGGACCTGGAAGAGAACTTCAGTGGCAGCCATGACGCTGCGGTCCTGGCCCTGGTAAAGGGCAGCGTGGACGCAGCCTGCTGTTTTGAGGACGCCCGCACGAAGCTGGCGGAAAGCGGACTCGATGACATCATGCAGAGTACCCGTGTGCTGTCATACACGCCGGAGATTCCGGCTGACAACGTATCTGTCACCTCCGAGCTGGACCCGGAACTCACCCGCCGGATCACACAGGGCCTGCTGACTCTCGCCGGCAGTGAGGAAGGTGCCCGGATCCTGTTTGAACTCTACGAGATTGAAGGGCTGGAGGCAGCTCTGGATGCGGACTATGACCCGGTACGCCGGATGGCCAGCCTGCTGGGACTGGACATCGAGGAACAGCTCGACTGACTGCCTGATCTGGCAATGGGATGTAAGTGGAATCACACGGGTTCTACGTTCCAACCCCGCTTTCAGCCTGATCCAGACTGGCCTGAACCGGATCTGCACATTCCTTTGATACACTCTACACAGTCCGGACACCACCCTGTGCGGATGAAGGAGCAAGACAATGGCGAAGAAGCAGAAAAAGGCGGTCAAGGTGCGCAATTCCAGCGGTGTGAAGCGCAGTATCCCGAAGCGCAAGATCAAGGCGGACCGTCGTATCAGCAAGCTGGCTGACAAGGTGAATGCCGCAAGTGAGAAGGTGCAGCAGGCCGTCAAGCAGGCCAAACGGCAGGACCGCAAGATCACAAAACTGGCAGCGAAGCTCAAGGCTGAACTGAAGAAGGCCCGGCTGCGGGCAGCCAAGTCACAGAAGGCGATTGACAAGGCACGCAAGGTGGAAAAGCAGGCGGAGCGCAAGCTCAAGCAGGCAGTGGATGCCGAGCTGAAGCGCCTGGCCAAGGCTGAGAAGCAGAAACAGAAGCAGGAAAAGGCCGCCGGGAGCAAGAAGCAGAAGGCGGCCAAGGCGAAGAAAGCCGCAGGCGGCAGCAAGCAGAAACAGCTCAAGCAGCGCAAAACCGTTGCCAGGATGATCAGCAAGCGCCAGCCGGTAGCGCTCCTCAACGGCAACATGAGCAAGGCCAGCAAGAAGAAGGGCAAGCCCAGCCTGAAGAAGCTGGATAGCAAGAAACTGATCAAGGCCGCTGGCAAGCTGAAGCTGGACCCGATCAAGATGAAGAAGGCCCGCAAGCAGCTCAAGGCCCTCAAGTACAAGGGCAAGCCCGGCAAGGTGATCCTGTTTGACATGCGCAAGACGAAACGCAAGCAGGTGCCGGTCTAGGCAGCAGTCAGACTCCGTCGCAGATTCAGGGGGCCCCTCGGGGGGCTCCCTTTTTCATAATGGATGGTGGTGCGATACAAGTGTCGCAGCTCCCCCCTAAACTTCCGCGGGTCGCCAGCCTATGCACTGCACTCCGCCTGAATAGAGGACATGCTCGGGCTCAGCGGGCAGTTCCAGTCCGAGCTGCTCAAACACCGTGTTCTCCTCGATCTCCACTCTGCCCGCCTGCAGCGGCCACTGCCGGTGGTGTACGTCGCCACGCAGCAGCCTGCCCCGCCCGTCCGCGCTGTACAGGCAGTAGCGCTCGCACAGCCAGTGCTCAAGGCTGCCGGGCTCAGCCTGGAAGACCTCTCCTGTCCCGCTGTACTCCGCATTGAACTCGAGTGCGGCCGCTTTGCGGTGAGTCCGCCGGCAGCGAATACTGACAACACTGTCCCTCATTGAGTGCCTGATCCGCGCATCGAAGTATGGCAGGCTGAACTTCAGCCTGGCAGTGCGCACAGCCAGTGGGTTTGTGGCCTCCAGCGAGAAGAACCAGACCCCGGGCCTGCCATTGGCAACGACGTAGGTCCGCAGGTTCAGTTCGGGGAAGGCGGACATCATTCTCGGCAACCTGTAATGAGTCGGATTGACATTCTCCATCCGGAAGGGCACAACGCCCAGCCAGGCCCGGCCCTGCCAGGTGTCCAGCTGCAGGCCGGCTGGCAGATGATCCCGAAGCACCCCTGGATCAACCGACCAGTGCAGGAAGGCCAGCTCAAGCCAGTCCATCGTCATGTAAGGCTGGCCCCCGGGCAGGGGCCATGGTCTGTGCGCAGTGTGTGCCAGCGCGGGATGCTGCATCCGCGCAGTCTAGCAGATCGCCACGCTGCGGCCCGCAGGCTGATACAATCAGACCAGTGAGTATCAACCCTCCCGGCACGGTGATGGACACTGCATTCCTGGCGGAACTGGAACGCCTGCGCATGCTGTCCCGCAAGCTGTTTCGCGGACAGATGCGCGGCGAGCGCCGCAGCCGCAACAAGGGCCAGAGCGTGGAGTTCGTGGACTTCCGCCCCTACATGAAGGGTGACGACATCCGCCGCATCGACTGGAATCTCTACGGCCGGCTGGAGCGCTACTACGTCAAGCTGTTCGAGGAGGAGGAGGACCTGCGCCTCTACATCCTGCTGGACTGCTCGGCCAGCATGGACTACGGCAATCCCAACAAATTCGACTATGCCCGCAAGCTGGCTGCCGGCCTGGCATACATTGTGCTGTCCAACATGGAGAGTGTCTCGGTCAGTGTCTTCTCCAGCGATTACGACGTCCTGCAGACCCCTTCACGCGGCAAGGGCAAGATCCACCCGATCCTGCGACGCCTGGGACAGCTGGAGGCCAGCGGGGGCAGTTCCCTCACAGGCGCGGCCAAGCGTTTTGCCGCGCATACCCGCAAGAGCGGGATGGTGGCTGTGATCAGCGACTTCCTGACGGAGGACGGCATCGACACGATTGCCCCGCTGCTGGGCAGCGGACACCAGATAGAACTGATGCAGGTACTCAGTCCCGAAGAGGCCAACCCGCAGCTGACGGGTGACCTGCAGCTGGTGGACCGTGAGAGCGGTGAGCGGATGGATGTCAGCATGGGCCAGAATGTCCTGAAGAAATACCATGAACGCCTCAGCGCCCTGCAGGCGGAGCTGAAGCGCTTCGCCCTCAGGAGCGGCGGTGATTTCTTCCCCTGCGTGACCAGCACCGGCGTCACGGAACAGATCATGGGCGCCATGCGCACCGGCAAGCTGATCAGATAGGAGGCGTGAGCGTGCTCACGCAATATCCATTGTCCATATCCTGATGAAGATTGTCAAAGCAAGCTTTGACCTCCGCATTTTCGCTGCTTACAACAAAAAAAGGCCAGCCCGCAGGCTGGCCTTGATTGTCATTCTCTGGCAGCGAGCCGAAGACCCGCATGTTGTCCGGATTGCTCCGGACCTCCTACTCGCCCATCTGGATGCGGTGGAAGCGGGCCACTGTGATCGTGTCACCGACTTCCTTGGCAACGGCCTCGATGATGTCCTTGACGCGCTTCTTGTCATCCTTGATGAAGGGCTGCTCAAGCAGGCAGACCTCACCGTAGAACTTCTGGATGCGACCCTCGACCATCTTCTCGGCGATCTCCTGGGGCTTGCCCTCCTCCTTGGCCTGGGCCACGAGCACGTCGCGCTCGCGCTTGAGCACGTCAGGGTCAATCCCGCTGCGGTCCACTGACTGCGGAACCTGCGGAGTGGCGGCCGCGATCTGCATCGCGATGTCCTTGGCCAGCTCCAGGAACTTCTCATTGTCATGTGTGGCAGCCTTGCCGGTTGTCAGGCAGACGAGCACGCCCACACGGGCACCATGCTTGTACTCCTGCAGGAAGTCCTCGGCACTGTCACTGCGCTCAGCGACGAGCGCACCCAGCTGGATGTTCTCGCCGACCTTGGCAACCGCCTCGGTAATGGCATCGCCGAAGGTCTTGCCATCCTTGAAGTCCATGCCCCGGACGCTCTCCAGGGCATCGTTGTCACCGAGCTGGCCGCTGACACCTGCAGGCAGGTCAGTATTCAGCAGGAACTGGGAGAACTCATCAACCATGCCACGGAAGTCATCATTGCGGGACACGAAATCGGTCTCACAGTTGATCATCACCATGATGCCGTCATTCTTGTCCTTGCGCAGGATGCTGATGATGCCGTCATTGGCGGCACGGTCAGCCTTCTTCGCGGCCTTGGCCAGGCCCTTGGTGCGCAGCAGATCCACCGAGGCCTCGACGTCTCCGCCGGTCTCGACGAGCGCTTTCTTGCACTCCATCATGCCCGCGCCGGTGCTCTTGCGCAGGTCCATTACCATCTTTGCACTGATCTCAGTCATCATCTTCTCCGATGGGATAAATGTACGACCGGTTAATACCCGGCCTGCTTACTCCTTATCGTCTGCGGCTGCTGAAGTCTCCTCAGCAGCAGGTTCGGGGCTTTCCTCGGCTTCCGCCACGATCTCGGCGGCAGGGGCTTCAGTCAGCTCGGGAGCCGGCGGCGCAGCTACAACAGGTGCCACCTCGGCGACAGGCGCAGCCTCAGCTGCGGGAGCAGCCTCAGGTGCAGCAGCGGCAGGTGCAGCAGCAGCGGCAGCCCTTTCCTTCTCCTTGGCTTCCTTCTTTTCCTTCTTGCGGTTATCTTCCTGCTGCTCAGCTTCCTCGTCCTCCTGGGCGCGGATGAACACGCTGTCGGGTGGCAGGTAGCCGTAACGGGCCTCCATCACGGAGTCGGCCACGATCTGGCAGAACAGGCGGATGGAGCGGATTGCGTCATCATTGCCCGGCAGTTTGTAATCCACGTCATCGGGATCGCAGTTGGTATCGAGGATCGCGATAATGGGGATGCCCAGCCGGCGGGCTTCCTTGACGGCATTGACTTCCTTGTTGGTATCGACGATGAACAGGGCATCCGGCAGGCCATTGAGGTCCGCCACACCGCCGATGTTCTTCTCGAGCTTCTCCAGCTCCTCCATCAGGAAGTTCTTGTCCTTCTTGGAAAGAGTCTCGAAATAACCTTCGTCCTTCTGCTTGCGCAGGTCACGCAGGCGTTCGATGCGCTTGGACATGGTGTTGCGGTTGGTCAGCAGTCCACCCAGCCAGCGGTTGTGCACGTAGGGCATGCCGCACTTGGTGGCTTCCTCACGCACGGCATCCTGGGCCTGCTTCTTGGTGCCGACGAAGAGGATCGTCTTGCCCTTGCCGACGATTTCCTGCACGTAGGAGTGCACATCGTCGATGAAGCGGGTGGTCATCTGCAGGTCCAGGATATGGATCCCGTTACGCTTGGTGTAGATGAAGGGAGACATCTTGGGGTTCCACTTGCGGGTCGGATGACCGAAGTGGACACCACATTCAAGAAGTTGACGCAGAGAAATGAGTGCCACGTTGACCTCCAAAGAGGGGATTTGACTTTCACCCGGTGGCCGTGGCTCGGCCGGGGCGAAGGGGAATTATAACACGAAACCGGCGTTCCGCAACAGGCAGGCAGGCAGGCCCAGTCTACCGTGCTCCCTTGCGGGGCTAAGCTGGGGCATTTGGGTGTGCTACGATTTAATCAGCCGTGAGCAACCTCCAGAACAGGTTCGTACTGCGCCCCCTTGAGTTGAAGCATCTGTTTGACTTCGCGATCCGCTTGCTGCGCCTCAATTTCCTGCCGATGTTCCTCTCCATGGCTATGGTCCAGCTGCCCGTGGCTCTGCTGAGCATCCCGATGACCATCCGCTTCGTGAACATGGCCGAGAAATTCCAGGATCCCTCCTTCATGGACACATCAGGCTCCGGGATGGGTGTCTTCGATACTCTGCTGGTTGAATTCGGGGACATGATGATCACCATGGCGGCGGTTGTGCTGGTAATCGCCCTGTACCAGCTGCTGATCACTCCCCTGGGTCTGCTGACCTGTGCCCGGCTGGCTTCCCGCGCGTTGGATGGTTTCCGTGATTCATTCTCGGACGCCTTCGGCTTTGCCCTGTCTCGATACTGGCCGACGCAGGTGGCCCTCGCCACGTTCTTCCTGCCGACTGTGGGTCTGGCCCTCGTTGTGCTGATGTTCGTCCTGCTGGCGCAGATGCTTGGCAACGACGCCCTGACCATTGGTTTCGCTGTCGGGGGGATGACCCTGATCGGCTGCATGGTGCTGGCAACCATGTTCATGTACTTCCGGTTCTTCCCCGCCCTGTGCGGTGTCCTGCAGGCGACAGAGGACTCCCCGGAGCATGGCTTCGTGGCCCAGGGAGTGTGGTTCCTCAAGCGCTCCTTCGGCCTGACCCAGGGACATTACCTGCGGATCTTCATGTTGTTGGGACTGCTCTGGCTGGCCTGGTACATGGTCAACGGCGGGCTGAACAGCACCCTGGAGATGCTGTGGCTGCTGTATGACTACATGTCGTCTGGCAGCAGTAATTTTGGCGACTACCTTGTCGAACAGGGTCAGGGACAGAACGACCCCATGCGGGTCGGGATTCAGATGGTTGTAATGACCGTGGTCATGCTGATCTTCCCGCCTTACTGGCAATGCTACAAGCTGTTGCTGTACATGGACCTGCGCTGCCGCAAGGAAGCACTGGATATCTACCGGCTGCTCGATGACGACCGGACGGAACGCCAGCCCTGACCCGACGCGGCTCAGTGAGGGCAGTAGTCGAGTCCCAGTTCCCCGGCCTCGATCTCACCCCAGAGGACTTCCAGCTCCAGTTCGATGTCCGGCCCATCCGGGTTATAGCGCGAGTAGAATTCCATTTTGCTGTAGCCGACGGCACTCTCCGTCAATCCCGGGCGGCTGCTAGCCAGCCCGAAGTCTATGTAGCTACCCACGGCGCAGCCTGCCAGGTCTGCAGTCGTGCTGCAGTTGTCCAGCAGCCAGGCCAGTGCCACATCCGCGCGCTTCAGTGAGCAGGTCAGTATGCGGGACTCCGCGACATGGCGGATGTCGCCGTACGCACTGGCAACGTAGCCATTGAGCGAACCGCCGGGTTCGGAGATGAGGGTCGTTACGAAGGGTGTGGAACGGGTCAGGTCCAGCACATAGTGGTTGGTCTTGAAGTTCTCGCCGGCCTCATTGAGCAGGTCAACATGGGCCTGGCGGAACTGCTGCAGGCTGATCAGTCCACGGCTGTCAACCGGCAGGATGGCCTGCTTGATCCAGGCACTGGGAGAGATGTACTGCATCCCTGCGATAGCCGCATCCATGTATTCCTGGGCCTGGGGGTCGTCTTCTGCGCCCAGCAGCATGAAGTGGGCGATATTGCTAGAACGGGCCGCGGCGGCTCCCGCCATGAAGGCGGCATGGCAGATGTCGAAGCGCAGGATGTATACCGGGACGGAACTGCTGTTGACATAGCCCTGACTGCCGGCTTCCTCCACCAGGATGATCGCCCCGGCATTGACCGTGCCCTGGCTGATGCGGTCAAGCGCATGCTGCAGGACATAGCCGCTTGTCAGCACCAGCCAGTCACAGTCGGGCACGCTGTCCAGCAGGACTCCGGCCTGCAGGTCAGTCATGCTGCCGGGAGTGGTACTCTCCGCATCGGGGAAACCGATACTGCCACTGATCTGGCCATAGGCGATCTCGCCCGGCAACGGTCCGACCAGGCTGTACTCGATTGAGCCGGATGCGGCACGTCCCGTGAACAGCGTATCCAGTTCGCGAACCATCTGGCCGTCAGCAATACCCAGATCGCTGGAAAGAAGGGCGAGCCTCAGGGGTTTTGCTGTGGATTTGGTGGTCTGCTGGACAGCACCCGCATTGCCATTCGTTCCCGAACCGGCATCCTTCTTGGCGGGTGGCGGGCAGCCGCACAGCAGCAGCAGGGCCGCAATGGAAATGATCAGTCTGATATTGTGCATGGGTCTTTCCCTGGGGATCCGCTGGACGGCCTGCGGATTACGTCTAGGACGGAAGATCATCGCTGGAAGTTTACCTGATTTTGCGCCCGTCACCGGAATACCCATAATAGCAATCCCATTGATAGCCACTCGCATACATCTGAACATTTGTGCAGCAATGTCCGTCTTAGGATACAGGGACCTGACCGCTGTAATACTGCGTTGCAGTCCGTGTCTGTGGTAAAATCTCAGCCCGCGATTGCGTTACGCAGTTGCTGGCTGGTCTCGACTCTAATCCAAGTATCAGTGGTGATTTATGAAAGGAAGAAAGGCAAAGCGCGCCAAGATTCGCAAGCATAAGTATAAAAAGATGCGCAAGCGTCTCAGGCACAAACGCAAATAGCTGACTCCTGCCGCGGCAGGGTTGTCAGACCGATCCTTGATCAACCTGCGCGGCCGGTGCCGTCCCGTTTGGGGCGCTGCCGGCTGCGCTTGTCATTTTCTGAGGGGATGGAATCGCCACTGTCCGCCGGGTCTGCCCGCTGCAGGATCCCGTGTCAGCGGCAGGAGAAGCGCACAATTGTCAGCGGGCTGTCCTCGTGCCATGAACTGGCGGTATAGTCGCCAAAGAACTGCGGCTCAATGCCATCCGGCAGTAACTCCTCTATCTGCCGGCGGTTGAGCATCAGCATGCTGCGGCTGCGGCGGTGGAAACGGCCATCAAGCTTCATCTCGGTGATTTCCTCCAGCGGCCGCGTGCTGGTTTCACTGAGCTTCCAGGTCCTGCGCATGGACGGATTGATCTGCTGCTCAATCTTGGAAACACCACTTGAGATCTTGCCCACCAGGCGGTTGATGTTGAAGAAGTCAATCACAACCGTGCCGCCGGGCCAGGCCAGGTCACGCAACTGCAGGATCACGCTGGCCATGTCCTCCTCGCTGTCCAGTTCAGGCAGGCGATTGCCGCAGCAGCAGGCCAGGTCCAGGGGACTGCGCACCAGGTCG
>JAHEFU010000240.1 GCA_024645305.1 Planctomycetales bacterium | reverse complement strand
TGTGTGATGTGGGATGTGGGACGAGGGATGCGGAGGTGCGGCACTTGTGGCCGCACAATGGATTCGTAGGGCAGGGCTTCCACGCCCTGCCTGTACATGGAATAAAAAGAGGCAAGACCTTATCCGGAAGTAGGGCGGCGGTAATACCGCCGCCGGGATGGGGTGTTACCCCACCCCTACGTCAGGCATTGTTGCCAGACCATGGGTCTGGTCTGCACCCATCCCGCAGTTGTCATATATTATCTATCCATGAGTGATGTAAAGCAGGCAGAGTATCCCCAGTGGGAGTACAGGATAGAAAAAAGCAGCAGCTTTTACGGCCCAGACATTGAAGAATTCCTTGAAGAAACCGGAAAAGAGGGCTGGGAACTGGTAAGCGTGGCAACGATACTTCCCGGAATGATTGCCTCGCATGCCTGCATCTATTACTTCAAGCGATCTAAACAGGCATATCAACCACTCAGGAAATAGTACCGGCGCTGCCCGGCAGCGCCAGCACGCGAGGGCTGCTTCGTACTCTATACGTTTCGAAAGGCGGCGATGTCTTCTTCCACGCGATCCAGCATGCTCATTGGCAGCATCACGCGATTTGGCCTCGCCTGGCGAGGCCGGTCCATGATTACGAACTCTTGGTGTCTTGGTGACTTTGTGGTTGGTTTCTTAGCGTCTTCTCGACTTCGCGTTAAACAAATCCGCCCCGATCTTGCCTCTTAGCCACCCGAGCGCAGCGAGCCTCAGAGTGCATTATCAAGATCTATTGTCTGTAGTCTGGAGTCTGACGTCTGCTCTCTGCCTGCCGAAGGTCACGCCGCAGGCGTGATTGCCAGACTGACATCTGGCCTCAGTCTTCCTTTGCTACCCCCTACAACCCAGCTCCTACATCCTCCGGCGGCTGGAAGCCGCCGTCAGCGCCACGCATCCTTCAGCTGATTCACAACCGGCTCCTCCTGACCATCAGTGTCGATGACAACCTCGATCGCATCGAAGCGGGCATAGCGGTACTCCCGCTCAAAGTCCATCAGGAAGGCCTTCGCCAGGCGCACGACCTGGCGCTGCTTGCCATAGTTGATGCTGTGGAAACCA
This sequence comes from Planctomycetales bacterium, assembly GCA_024645305.1. Taxonomy (GTDB): domain Bacteria; phylum 4484-113; class 4484-113; order 4484-113; family JAFGCY01; genus JAHEFU01. Next base: position 3,044 of record JAHEFU010000240.1, on the reverse strand, counting down.
CCCAGCTCCTGGTTGCTGTGCTTACACTTCACCTCGCAGAATACGAGGGTTTCCCCGTCCAGCGCCACGATGTCCAGTTCCCCCATTTTGCCGATATGCAGGTTGCGGTGCAGGATCTCCATCCCCTGGGACTCCATCAGCCGGGCCGCCAGATCCTCACCCAGCCCGCCGAAGTCCTTGCTGCTCATCAGGCCCGCTCGAGGGGCTCCGACACGAGGATCACGCGCTCACGGATAATGCTCTGCGTGTCGCAGAAGGGACATGTCAGGACATCGCCCGGTTTGTGGGAGCCGAGGGCGATGCGGCGCTGGCAGCGGCAGCACTGCACGCTGGGGACGACTTCCTTGCCGTCGATGTTGCTTTCATCCATACAGCGGATTCTAGCAGGCGCTTGCTAACATATACGCCCTATGTCGTCCCGCCCGATCATCCATGTCGAGGAACTCAGCAAGGTCTATGTGAACTTCGACCGCCGCGAGGGCATAGGCGGTGCCATCAAGGACATCTTCAACCGCCGCTATCGCCATATCCACGCGGTGGATAAGATCAGCTTTGACATCCAGCCTGGCGAGGTCGTAGGCTACATCGGCTCCAATGGCGCAGGCAAGTCCACCACGATCAAGATGCTGACCGGCATCCTGACTCCGACGAGTGGCACGATTGATATAAACGGCCTGGTGCCGCAGAAGAAGCGCTACGAGCATGCCCGGCAGATCGGTGTGGTCTTCGGCCAGCGCACGCAGCTGTGGTGGGACCTTGCGGTGATCGAGGCCTTCCACCTGCTGCAGAAGATCTACCGCATCCCGCAGGACGAATACCGCAAGCGCCTTGACCAGTATGTGGACGTGCTGGATATCTCCGGCCAGCTGCACCAGCCCGTGCGCAAACTGAGCCTCGGCCAGCGCATGAAGTGTGACCTGTGCGCCAGCCTGCTGCACAATCCCCCGCTGCTGTTCCTCGATGAGCCGACGATCGGCCTGGATGTTGCCATCAAGGAACGCATCCGCCGCTTCATCCAGTACATCAACACTGAGCAGCACAGCACGATCATCCTCACGACGCATGACATGGTGGACATCGAGGAGCTTTGCCCGCGCCTGATCATCATTGACGAGGGGAAGATCCTGTTTGACGGAGCGCAGCAGGAGATCAAGGAACGCTTCGGACGGCGCCGGCGCGTGGTTGTCAACTTCCACAGGGACTATCTGCCTGATTTCACCGCATCCCCACGTCCTGTTGGGGACTTGCCGCTGTCCTTCGGCAGCATCGGTCTCAAGGCCGCCACCAGCATCGAGGAAGTCAAGAGCGGTGCCGGCAATGAACACGATGATGCCCAGGACGCCCAGCCGCTGCTGGACAGTGTGCTGGATGAGCCGGGAGCGCTGCAGTTCATGGCCGCCCTCAGCGGTCTGATGGATGATGGCAGCCGCCTGCGTGTCAGACGGCTGAATCTTTCACAGTACCAGCTCAGTTTCGACCGCAATGAGCATGCGGCCCGTGACGTGCTCGGCCGCCTGATGGACCAGTATGAGGTTGACGACCTGCAGCTGCATGAACCGGAACTGTCTGACATCGTGCGTGCCATCTATGAAGGCCGCCATCGGGATGTCAGCCCCCATGCAGGGGTATCTTCACGGTAAAGCAGCTGCCCTTGCCAGGCTCGCTGTCCAGCAGTACATGTCCCCGGTGCCGCGTTGCCACCTCCTGGACGATGGCCAGTCCGAGACCGGTACCACCGTTGTCCCTGCTGCGACTGGCTTCCACGCGGTAGAAGCGTTCAAAGATATGTTTCTGGTGCTCGGGGGCGATTCCGGGACCGTTATCTGCAACCCTGAACAGGAGATTGTTGCCACTGTCCCGCTCCAGCTCAACCCGCACGACACTGCCGGGTGGAGAGTACTTCAGGGCATTGCTGACCAGGTTTGTCAACAAGGCAATGAGGGACCACGGATCCCCCAGCAAGGGGTAGTTACCGGGGTCCACCCGCTTCTGCAGTTCGATCTTGGCAAGGGTGGCCTGGGCCCTGAAACTCTCCAGGCATTCCTCAAGCAGTTCCTCAAAGTGCACCAGCTGCATGGACTTGATTGATGCCAAGGAGTTCAGCCGGCTGATGTCGAGGATGTCGTTCACTGTCAGATGCAGTCGTTCTGACTGCCGCAGCAGGCTTGTATAGATGTCCAAGCGGATTTCCTCTTCCATGGTCGGCTGGCGCTTGAGGGTCTCCGTCAGACCGAGAATTGCTGCAAGCGGTGTCTTCAGCTCATGCGCCATGTCGCCCACGAACTGCCGCTGCCGCTCCTCCAGCTGACGGCGGCGCGTTATGTCGGTCTGTACTCCGATGTAATAAAACAGGTCTCCATTGCTATCATTCACCGGGCTGAGGCTCAGGCTGTTCCAGAACGGGCTGCCATCGCGTCTGTAGTTCAGGATCTCCACAACGCAGGGCTGCTGCTCCCGCATGGCCTGGCGCAGGATGTCAATCTGGGACTGGTCCGTTTCATCCCCCTGCAGGAAGCGGCAATTTCGTCCGAGGACATGCTCCGGGTCATACCCTGACAACCGGCAGAATGCAGAGTTGACGTATACAAGTGGATTGTCAGGCTGGCTGGGATCACTGATGGAAATGCCCTCGGTGATTTCATCCATCAGGCGCTCTATTGTAAGGTTGAATCTGGAAAGGGGCATAACGTCATTTCTCCGGTTTTACTGTCAATCAGAGCTGTTTGCCACTCGCTCAAACCGTAGGTCAGGAACCAGCCAGAGCAGCGCCACGATGATGTAGCAGGCCAGACCGAGCCACGGTTGCAGCATGGACAGGAGCACTCCCGCAACATACATGGTCACGCTGATCTTTCCCTTCCAGTCCCTGCCGATAGCCTCGGCGAAGACGGATCGTTCACCCTCCTGGCGCAGGATGGATGACTGCAGGATTGTCCAGGAGATTGCCGCCAGCAGCAGGATCATTCCGTACAGCGCTGTCGGGACCCTGGCGTAGCCGGTTTCACTCATCCAGCTCGTGGTGAAAGGTACCAGTGACAGCCAGA
>JAHEFU010000239.1:1576-4155 GCA_024645305.1 Planctomycetales bacterium | reverse complement strand
CCAGCGGTTTCAAGGAAAGCGGGTTGTCAGCCTGGTGCGGTGACCAGCTGGCGGGCCTGGCGGGCCTGCATCCGGTCGTCATCGTGCTGGCGATCTGCCTGATCATCACCTTCCTCACCGAACTGACGAGCAACACGGCCACCACTGAAATGATCCTGCCGATCCTCGCCGCCACCGCCGTGTCCATTGATGTCAACCCGCTGCTGTTGATGATCCCCGCCACCATCAGCGCTTCCTGCGCCTTCATGCTGCCCGTGGCCACGCCGCCCAACGCCATCATCTTCGGCAGTGGGCGGATCAGCATCCGCGAAATGGCCCGCACGGGCCTGCTGATCAATCTCGTGGGCGCTGTACTGATTACCGCCGCAGTCTTCCTGCTGGGCCAGGCTGTATTCGGTATCAGCTTCTGAAATCAGTCTTGATAAGAGTGTGGAGCTTGAATGGTTTGCAGTTCGCGAAGGTAGTCAACTGTCATGCATTCGTATGTAAAACGCAGCCGGCTGGCCTGCAGCGCCCAGGAGCTGTTTGACTGGCATTGCCGGCCGGAGGCCTTCATTGAACTGCAGCCGCCCTGGGAACGGGTTGACCAGCTCAGCAAGCCTGAGCATTTGCATGCAGGACAGCTGGTGCGTATCAGCATCAGGCTGGGGCTGCTGCGCCTGCCCTGGGTCAGTGAAATCACTGAAATGGTTCCCGGCAACAGCTTTACGGACGTGCAACGCCGGGGACCCTTCGCCTACTGGAAACATGAGCATCACTGCATAGCGGACGATGCCGGGCACTGCTGGCTGGAGGACCGGATCAGTTATCGTCTGCCGCTGGATCCGCTGGGAGGCTGGCTGGCGGGCTGGCTGGTGCGCCGGCGCCTGGAGCAGATGTTCTCCTACCGCCATCATCACATGCGTAAGGTCTTCGGCACAGGGCAGAAGCTGAGCAGTACCCATTAACAACCTCCGCTGCTCTCTGCATTGCACTGCAGTCCGCTGCTTGCTAGACTCAGTGCCTTGTCCATTGACTATCCAGCCGCAGTAATCCTCGGCACGGCCCAGGACGCGGGTTATCCCAGCGCCGGCTGCCAGCGGGACTGCTGCCGCCGGGCCCGTCTGGATCCCGCTCTCGCGCGCCATCCGGCCAGCCTGGCAATCATTGATGCTGAAGGCGGACGCTGGCTGGTTGACTGCACACCGCACTTCCCGCAGCAGCTGGCCATGCTGGATGAGCTCTTGCCTGTGGATGCTGAGGCTCCGGGCCTGCGCGGGATCTTCCTGACACATGCGCATATCGGGCACTACACCGGACTGATGCAACTCGGGCGCGAAGTGCTGGGTACTGCCGGGCTGCCGGTCTACTGCATGCCTGGCCTGCGCCGCTTCCTGCTTGACAACGGTCCCTGGAACCAGCTGGTGCGGATTGGCAACATTGAACTGCGGGAGCTGAAGGCGGGCAGGGCGGTAGGACTCCCGGGCATGCTCTCCGTGGAGCCGTTGCCAGTCCCGCATCGCGCGGAATACAGCGAGACTGTGGCCTTCATTCTCAGTGGTGTTTCCCACCGCCTGCTGTACCTGCCGGATATTGACAGCTGGGAAGGCCTGGACCCCTCCATCGACCGGCTGCTGTCAGAGGTGGACATCGCCCTGCTGGACGGCACATTCTTCAGCGGTGAGGAACTGCCTGGCCGCAATATGGGAGAGATACCGCATCCAACTGTGGAACACAGCATGCGGCGCTTCAGTGGCCTGCCGGAGCTGATCCGGGAGAAGATCCATTTCTTCCACCTGAACCATACGAATCCCCTGCTGAATGCTCAATCGCCCGAGCTGGCCCGGCTGTATAAGCTGGGTTACAGGCTGGCCCGGCAGGGCGCTGTGCTGCCCCTGCAGTGATAGATTGGCTCGAACAACAGCCTGGGCAGTCTGGTCTTTGATAATGGATTATTAAGTTGAAAACCCGGGCGGGCGGGTAGGAGAGAACATCATGAATACAGTCAGTGCATTAATTGCTTCAGCGGCGGTCGCCGCAGCCGCCATAGTCGGGACCGGCATGTGGCTGGCAAATGATCGCAGCTCCAAACCGGATCCGAATGCCCCGATCACCCAGGCGGAAGCCCTGGAATTCAAGCAAAGGAAGAGCGAAATGGCACGCAGTTCAGAAGAGTGGCGCGCGAAGGTGGAGGGAAAGCTGAGTGCGGACGAGATGAATGTCTGCTTCGGCGCCGGCACTGAGCCGCCCTTCACGGGAAAGTACTGGGACCACCACGAAGCGGGGCATTACGAGTGCACCGTCTGTGGCCAGAACCTGTTCAGTTCGAATACCAAGTATGAAAGCGGCAGTGGCTGGCCTTCCTTCTACGACGTGGTGGAGAAGTCCAACCTGCTTCTGGAGGATGACCTGAGCATGGGCATGCGTCGCGTGGAAGTGCTCTGCAGCAACTGTGAGGCGCACCTCGGGCACGTCTTTGATGACGGTCCTGAGCCCACCGGCCTGCGCTACTGCATCAATTCCGCTTCCCTGCAGTTCGTGGCGGAAGGTGGCAACCGGGACTCCGATACAGCTGAGGCGGATTCCGACGATGGGCAGGC
>JAHEFU010000239.1:0-1566 GCA_024645305.1 Planctomycetales bacterium | reverse complement strand
GGCGTACTGCTGCCTGCGGTGGTCGGATTCACTGCAATCCTGCTGCTGTGGCGCCAGAAGCAGCCTGAGCGATCCAGGCGAGCGGTGTGGATCACAGCCCTGGCTCTGACCCTGTCCTTCCTCTCTGGCTGGCTGCTGCTCAGGGGAGTGCCCCAGTGGCCTGTTCCCGATTCCGTAAGCTGGCTGCCCTGGCTTGCGATCGGCGGCCTCCTGCTGGGTTGGATCAGTTCGATCCAGAAGCTGCCGCAATCCACACTTTCCCTGATCCAGCTGCTTGCTGCTACAGCCTCCGTCTGGCTGTGCACCCTGAATATCCAGAAGTACACATGGCAGGACCAGAGCTGGCTGTGGATTGGAGGACTGAGCGTGCTGCTGTTCCTGGTCTGGATGCTCTGGGAGAACGTTGCAGCCAGGCAGGATGGTGCACTGGCACCACTGTTGCTGACCATCAACTTCGCGACCCTGGCCATTGTCGCCCTGATCGGTGAGACAGCGGTCATCAGCCAGACTGCTGTAATTCTCTGCGCCGGCTTCGGGGCCATGCTCGTTGCTGCCTGGATCAGGCCGAATCTGGATCTCTCACAGGCTACCCTGTTTGTGGCCATGCCGCTTTTCGGGGGTTTGCTGATCAATGCCTTCTTCTATGCCAACCTCAAGCTGCTGCCGGCGATCCTGCTGCTGGCCTGTGGGGTAGCCGCGGTGCTGGCAAGCCGGCTGACCCGTAAGCTCAGGCCGCTGCCGCAACTGGCGCTTGCGGCACTTTTCACCTTGCTGCCGCTCATCTTGATTGTCGGACTGCACTTCATGCAGCAGGAGCCGGCCTCATCCAGCAGCAGCGATGACTACTACGACGACTACTACGGCATCTGATCCAGCCCATTCTCGTCAGGGGTAGTGACGGCTCGTATCATCCATGCTGCCTGCCTGCTGCCGTGCAGCTGTTCAGGGAATCCTGCAGATCATCGGTCATGTGTGTTTCCAGGCAATGGGGCGGATCATTTCGCAGAGCAGTCGGGAAGCCCTGCGGCACATGACCTATAAGCTCTTCAACTCAGCATGCAGCAGTCTCCCTATGTATTCGCAGGGAACTTAAGTAACTGCGGCTACCTCCATCGGGCAGACAAGGTGGTCGGCTGCAGGCAAAAAAAAAGGGTGGCCCCGTAGGGCCACCCGGTTTCAGGTTCTGATTTAGAACTTGAAGGTCCAGTCGATCTGGATCAGGCTGCGGTCATCCAGGTTAGTCGGGATCTGGAAGCCGTATGCGTTGTGCATCTTGGTCATGATGTAAGTCACGCCAAGAGTCGCATTCGGGCTCCACATCCAGGCCCAGTGCCACTCGAAGGAGTTGCGGTTCGCACCACCGGTATCAGCGTCAGCAAGACCGTGAATGACGGTGTTGGCACCGATCTCCTTGTAACGGGCGAATGTGTACCAGTCGCCGCAGTGCTTCGGCTTGGTGCCGTACTGCGCGCCTGCCACCCAGCCGGTGTCATCGCTCGTCTCATAGATGAACGGGGACTCCAGGCCGGCATTCACAACGTTGATGTTGGCTTCTGCATCGCTGTC
>JAHEFU010000238.1 GCA_024645305.1 Planctomycetales bacterium | reverse complement strand
TCCACGTAAGCACCAGCAGGACTGCTGTTGCTGCAATCCGGCTCAGTCTGGACATCCGCCCTCTCTGAGTCTGGCAAAAAACCCCTGCATCAGTTCTCGTGACTCCTCGGCAAGTATGCCGCCTGTAAATTCAAGCCTGCGCAGCGCGAAATGCTCCTGCATATCAAAGACGCTGCCAAGTGCCCCAAACTTCGGTTCCTGCGCACCATAAACAATACGGCTGATTCGCGCCTGATGGATCGCCCCCAGACACATCAGGCAAGGTTCCAGAGTCACATAGATCTGAGCCGGGTCCAGACGGAAATCGCCGATGTGCGTAGCCGCTTCCCGCATGGCCACAAGCTCAGCATGGGCTGTGACGGAGGCATCCATCCTGGTCCTGTTATGGCCGCGTCCGATCAGTTCATCAGAATGAACCACAACGGCCCCGACCGGAACTTCCCCGGCCTCCAGCGCCAGCCGGGCCTGCTCTAGTGCCAGACCCATCCAGTGCCGGTCGCGGGCGTCCCGCGCAGTTTCATCAGAATTCACCCTCAGATTATAGTGCCGCCCCGGCCGCGGCACCTTCCGCGCCTGTAGAAGAGTGTCGTGCCCACCGAGCCTGCCGCCTTCACAAGGCGCAGGGGCCGCAACTGGCAATCCCCTTCCCGCGCAGGGCCGGCAATCGATGATAGAGTAGTCTGGAAGTACATTTATCTAGACCAGCTGGATGTCGCCGCCTCCATTGCCCGCTCAACAGGGCTTCATTGTCAACTCGGGCAGGAACGGTACAGGGTGGTCATGCCCGGCTGCAGAGTCCAACAGCAGTGAACCAGAACAGCCAATACAGCAAGCAGGACAGCACAGTCAGCCTGACAGACGAAAGGGTTGCCAAGTCGCGTGGTGCACGGCCTGACTACACACTGGATTCCATTACCCAGATCAGCGAAGCCTGGCTGAGGCATGTCGGCATCCGCGGGCTGCTACTGGATATTGACAACACGATTACCCGCTGGGAGGAGGAGGAGGTTCCCGACTCAGAGCTCTCCTGGCTGCACAGCATGCGGGATGCCGGGATACTTATCCGCTTCATCTCCAACGGCCTGCACAGCAAGGTGCGCCGTGTGGAACAGCAGACGGGCCTGAACCACATCAGCGGCCGGCCGCTGAAGCCGTTTCCGACGGGATTCCGCCGCGGTCTCCGGGAAATGGGGCTGGATCCCGACCAGGCACTGATGGTGGGGGACAGCGCCGTCACGGACATCGCAATTGCCAATCACATCGGGCTGTGGACCGTGCTGGTGGAACCGATGAGCAGTGTGCATTTCCCCGGATCCAAATTCTGGCAGGTGATTGAACGGGTCTTCAACCTGCGTTTCCCGTCCACACCCATGGGGGAAATGCGCCAGCGTCCGCCGGAGCAGAAGGGCTAGGGTACTCGATCGGCTTCGCTGGTGCAGACATCCTGGGCCCAGCGCTTGAGCTCCTCGCGCGAAAGGGTGCGGGAGATCATGTCCAGCGCTTCGTCATCGTCCTGTTCCAGCCCGCCGAAGATCTGGTCAAACTGGCTCTGGGAGATCTTGCCGAACACAGCCACCAGCCAGCCTGAGTCCGTGGAGCTGACGAAGTATCCCTCATCCCCAACACTCTTGCCTGCGGTGAACAGTTCTTCGAGTTCCTGGCTGCGGGTCTGGAATATGCTGATTACATTTTCATTGTTGGGGTTGAACAGCTCCAGCTGGTAGACCAAAAGCGGGCTGCCGCCCTCGCTGTAATCCAGCGGGGAGATTGCATTCACATGGTATCCCGGTGGCAGCCAGCCAGGCATCAACGGGAATGGAATGCGCTGCATCGCCGCAGCCTCGTCATCCCCCAGGGATCCGCCACTGCCCTTGGCCGTGCGTGGCCTGTACTCCAGCTGCTGTTCCGTTTCCTCTCCCGCCGCATTCTCCTTGCGGTGCGGGATGTTGACGTCCGCCATCTCCGGTGCAGCACTGCGGGCGGCCTTGCTGCTGCCCCCGGCTGCGGTCGGGATCGCAAAAGTCTCAGCTGGAATCTCAGCCGTGGTCAGATACTGGATCTGCTCCATTTCGTAGTACTGCACACGGTTGCCCTTGTCATCCGTCATCTCGAGGGAGATCGGGTAATCGTTGGTTTCGCTTACATGGATCGTGATCGAAAAGCTCCCCGCTGCACTGTCGTCATCGCGCAGGATCCAGACCGGCTCACCGTTGAAGACACCCCTGAGCAGGCTGACCGAGGACCGCCCCGCCAGAGTCTCCAGCAGACGCCGACGCATCAGGTTGTCAATGATGTACGACTTTTCCGGCAACTCCTCTACTGTTTTGCCGTCTGCGAAGACCTTCACCAGCCTGTCGGAGTTCTCGATGTAGTAGTAGCCGGCCTTCTGCTTCTCACTGAGCAGGGGCTGCACGCGAAAGCTGCTGGGAGACAGGAAGATGATCTCCACGAGTTTTTCCTGCCCGTTGCCGTACGGATCCGAATAGCGCATGCGGCCCTCGAAACTCGTGTTTTCAAGCGATGCAATGGCGCGCGTGATCAGTTCGTCAACCGTAGGGCGCTTTTCGGCGGCATGGGCTGCCGTTATTGAAAACAGCAGGAAGATTGTGATTACCGATAGTCTCAACAAGGGGATCGCCACCTTTGAATCAGCGTGAGCCGCCTTCCTGCCCGACCATCAGGACCAGGTCATCAATATTGGGAGTATCGCTGCCGGTGAGATGCTCAAGTTCACTGTGGTGATGGGCATCACTGGCAAACTGCAGCAGGTTGCGCAGGCGCACGTCATCAATGGACTTGTCGAAATCCGGGTCGGTCCAGGGGGTAGTGGCGTAATCAGTACCCGGGCTGGAGTCCGTGGCGACCATGGAATTACCTGACATGTCAGGTGCACCGCCGCCATTCATCTGGCCATTGAGGGACAGGGCCAGCACGGCAACGACAGCCAGGGCCCCAAAGGCGCTGAAGGCCTGCTTCCAGCCGGCTACGCGCCGTGATGCATTGCGCCGTGTGCTGATCTCACCCATAATGCGGGTGGACATGAAGTCCGGTGCCTTGTACTCGTCCAGTTCGCCCAGCAGCGACTTGATGCTGCGCTGCTCCTCGAACTCAGCCATGAGTTCCGGATCGGCATTGATGGCGGTATTGATCTGCTCAATTTCATGCACATCCTGCAGCTCGCCATCGAGCAGCCTGGACAGATCCGTGTTGTGCCCCTTGGGTAACATCAGTTTTCTCCTCCGAAAACTATATCCTTATCGAGAAAATCCTTCAACTTCTTCCTCGCATAGAAAATCCGGCTCTGGACGGTCCCGAAGGGGATGTCCAGTGCTTCTGAGATTTCCTGGTAACTGAAACCCTGCAGGTCGCACATCACGAGGATGTTGCGCTGGTCAGGCTTCAGCTTGTCCAGGGCTTCGCGGATATGCCTCGTGCGCGAGCTGGCCACAGCGCCCTTCTCGGGGCTGGCCGTATCAACATAGCTCTCACGGACCTGTTCATCCACATCCACCGTCTGGATGCGCTTCTTGCGCAGGTAATCAAGTGTATTGTTGTTTGCAATCCTGAACAGCCAGCTCTTGAAACTGGCAGGGTTCTGCAGCTTCTTGAGGCTGAAGAAGGCCTTGACGAATGATTCCTGGGTGATGTCCTCGGCGATCTCGTCATTGCGGACCATTGAACGCACGAAGTTGTAGAGTCTTGCCTGGTAGGTCCCGACAAGCTTCCCGTAAGCGCGCTCATCCCCTGCCGTGGCCCTCAGCACGAGGTCCACTTCGTCGGTGATGACATAAGCTTCAGCGCCCTGGGTATCCCGACTCAATGCAACTCCTCTGTTTATCGTCAACTCCATGCCAGCCTGACGTGTGAATATTGTGGGATTGTTCACATATATATTTGGACTGGCAGATCCTCGCAATAGAAAATCGGCTCCGGCGACCGATTTGGACAAACGGCGGGGTCAAATCCCTCTGGGAAATGGAGCAGGAGCTCATTGTTTCCTCAGAATTCCCAGGTCAGGTAGGTGTTCAGGCCGAAGTCCGGAGCGGTCTCCGGATTGGCGTCCTCGCTGAATCCGAAGGTCAGGAACAGGTCGTCTCGCAGCCGCGTATTGATGCCGAACTGGACTTCCTGCGAATCCTTGTCAGCCTCAAAGCTGCCGATGCGCAG
>JAHEFU010000051.1:8315-14822 GCA_024645305.1 Planctomycetales bacterium | reverse complement strand
CAGGGGCCAGCAGGAAACTCGTGGCACCCATGTCAGCCCAGACACCATCGATCGGGTTGGCCGCGCCGACGTCTGGAGTTTCATCTACTGAGCCAACATCAAAAGTTCGGGATACATAAGATGCACCGCTTTCACAGACCACGCCGCAACCGTTCATGAACTGGAAGGGATTGGCAGTGTCACCGGTGGCAACGACCACACGTGCGGAGTCTTCCAGCGTAATCCTGTCAGCAGTGAATATGGAATACAGCGTGTCGGGGACAAGCGGAAATGGCTCAATTGTACCGGAAACACGATCTGAGGCAGACGCTGATCCATCAGTAACTTCGACAGTCACTGTGAACTCAGCTCCGGCAAGGCTGTCAATGGCTGCCACAAAGAAACTCGCACTTGTGGGCGTCTGATTCATTGCTGGACTTATGTTGATGTCACCTTCTATAACCATAGCAGTGAATGTGACGGACCCGGCCCGTCCAAAACATAGATCCGGGTCACTGCCCGTGACGTGAATGATCCTGTCTTCGAATGTCAGTGAGTCAATCGTCGGAGCCAAGTTCTGAGTTGAACCAAGTCTGAAAGTGACATGATCCGTGGCAATCCTGGATGAAGCATCCCTGACTGTTACCATTGCTGTGAAAGTGATGTCTGCGGAAAGAGGACTGAACTCGACACTGACAGAACTTATGCCTGAACTCGCCTGATGTGTCTGCGCATTTCCTGCTGCACCTCCGAGATCCCAGCTAATGATGTAGGGTGCATTGCCACCTGAGATTTCAACTGAAAAGGTAGCTGATTCACAGCCGAACAAGCCAGGTGCATTTGGGCCAGTTCCCTTTGGAGCCAGTAATTCTACGCGAAACCGCTCCGGCTGGCTGACACCCTTATTCAGAGTCTCACAGCCGCACAGCGTTGCCAAAATCATCACGAACAGAATTGTTTTTGCGATCTGCATAGCTGCTCTTAATTCACTACAATTGAATTGTACTGATGGTCGTTTGAAATGTCCGACCAGAAGAAATCCTCTGACTGGCTGCTATCCGTGTAATAGGTTCGGTTGACGATGTCTGCGGCCTGAAAGCCGAGATGGTATGTTCCTGCCGAGGCAAAGCTGTACTCAAAGCTGAACAGGATGCCACTGACGAAGATGTCATTGCCGCCCAGCGGGGTGATGTTGAAGTCGGTACGGCTCGTACCATTGCCGAGATCGGTGCCGGTGATGAAGTTGTCCGGTGCCAGCAGGAAAGCCGTGGCCCCCATGTCCGCCCAGACGCCGTCAATCGGGTTGGCTGAACCGACGTCTGGATTGTCATCAGGATCGCCGACATCGAATGTCCAAGGAGAATATGATGCGCCGTTCTCACAGACCACACCGCAACCGTTGAGGTACTGGAATCGGTTGTTCGTGATGCCGGTTGCCACTATGACTCTGACACTATCTCCTGAACTTACAGACCCTGCGCTTGCCAGGGCATAGAGCGTGTCATTCTCCAGGTAAAGTTCATCGAAGCTGGATTCATAGAACGTTTCAACAAGCTCCGTCTTCAGGTCCTCAACCGTGAGCCTGATCGCAAAGTCCGTACCGGAAATCAGGTTCCTGGCAACCAGTGGATAATCTATACTGTTGTCAGTTCTGTTCCGAGCGCTGCCGATTTCAATGTTGCCGCTGATGACCTCAGCATGGAAAAACAGCCTGTCACCATCCGGGTCACTGGCCACCACACTCAGCAGATCGCCATTCCAGCTGACGGATTCAAATGATGGTGGTCGGTTGTCTTGCGCAATTACATGCAGCTTGGCTTCTCCTGAAATAGCCTTTCTACGATATCCAGTCACATGGAATCTGACCGGATAGATTCCCTCCGGGGTACCCGCAGGAACTCTGGCGAACTGCCTGTCTATGTGCTCGAACAGACTTGAACTGTTGTTGCGAGAAGAAACCTGTTTCGAATCAGCTTCAAACTGCAATTCAAGCCCGTCCGCTTCCCAGGCAACTTCGATAGTTTCTTCCAGCCCTGTGTAGCCGAGCTTCAGCTCGAACTGGGCTACCGCACCAGCATGTACAGCGCCCACATCGGTTCCTGCTTCCGTGATGGAAACTGAGTTGAACCGGGTCACGGGGCCTGGCCCGAAGCCACCGTGACCGATATTCTTTGTGTCGCAGCCACATAAGCTTGCCAGCGCAAGCACCAGCACTGCCCGTAGCACTCCAACCTTCTTCATGCAGACCTCCCCGATTCCACGGGCTGCCGTCTTTCCGGTCAGCCCATCTGCCGGCCTGTCCCTGGCCCCCTGCTATTCAACCGTGATCGTGTTCGGTACTTCCGTGTTCGTGATGTCTCCCCAGAAGTAGTCATTGAGCTGGTTGCCACTCTGGTAGTAGGTGCGGCTGACGATGTCCAGGGGCTGGAAGCCGATGCGGTACTCGCCCCGCTGGCTGAAGGCCAGCTCGAAGCTGAACAGCACGCCGCCCTCGCCCTCCAGCTCACTCGCGCCAAGCGGGATGATGCTGAAGTCCAGCGCTCCGCGGCTGCCCGGCAGGTCCCGGCGGTGGATCCCGCCGATCATCTCATCGGGCGTCACTTCCAGCTCATCTGCATCCATGCTGGCCCAGATCCCGTCGATCCCCGTGATCCCCGCGGCATCGTAGGCCGAATCCGGGATTCCGGCGTCAAAAGAACCCCGCACGTAATCCGAACCGTCCTCGCAGGTGACGGCGATTCCCGCCAGCCGCTGGAAAGGCCATTTGGTGGGGCCAGTGAACACGATCACGCGCACACCGTTGCCCGCTCCCACATCCGTCGGTTCGCGGACTTCCCGGGCCGTGGTGGCAGTGGCCACCGCGTACAGGGCATCATTTGCAATATTCACGGTCTGGGGCATGTATGCCGTGGACTCCGTGGCAGTCTCACTGCCATCACTGGCTTCGATCGTCAGGCCGATCTCCCGCTGCAGCCAGAAGTAGTTCCACAGGTCAATTTCAAATACGGTCTCCGGGCCCTGCAGCTCGCCCAGGCTGCCGCCGAATTCATCCAGCAGCGTGACCGTGATCTCATCGCCGTCCGCATCGGAACAGTACACCGTCAGGACCGCGCCGTCAATGCTGTAGCCCTCGATCACCGGCGGCTGGTTGCCACCCGGTGGGTTCACGACCGGCGGGGGCTTGACTGGGGGTGGATTGACGGGAGGCTCCTCGCCCGGTGGGCCGACAATGTACTGGAAACTCGTTGTGTCCGTGGCGCCGACCTTGTCAGTCACGTTGACGGTCGCGGTGTATTTCTTCATTTCAGTACCGGGGTTGATCATGCCGACCCGCAGCAGGTTGGGCGAGAGTTCATTCGCGAAGCTGTGCTCGTTGACAACGGCACCCCCGCCGAAGTCCCAGAGGATAGTGAAGGGGCCGTTGAAGCCGTTGACGTTTACCCGCCAGACCGCATCGCTGCCGCCGCGCATATCAGAAGGGGCAATGATCACTGCCTCCACGGGAGGTGCTCCCCCACCCGGCTGCTGCTGGGCAGAGCCGCAGCCCGCCAGCAGGAGTGCCAGCAGGATCAGCATCAGGTTTCTGCCCAGGTTGACCATAGTCTTATCTCCCCAGTGCCGGCTGTCTCGCCCGCTGCTTCGCATTTCAGGCATCCCCGTCGCCGGCAGCCGGATCCGGCTGCACAGTGTAGCGCAGCAGGCCCGTGCCTTCCTTGCCTGCGTCGCTGCGCACATCCACCGAGAGGATGAACTGCTGCGGCTCCAGCTCTTCATTGACCAGCAGCACCGTCACCGCATTCTCCGCCACCGTGCTCTGTTGCACGATGTTGTTCGGCAGGGCCCCGCCACCGAAGTCCCAGCTCACATAGAGCGGGTTGTCCGTGCGGTCCCCATAGAGCCTGAACGTGGCCTCCTGCCCGGCCACCAGTGTGGAGGGGGCCAGGATGGAGACACTGTGCTGCTCATTGTGGTACTGCGGTTCACCCACACTGTGCGTATTGCAGGCCGGGGCCAGCAGGCCGAGGCTCAGCGCGGCAACCACAATGAGCAGACGCAGGATCGCTTTCATGCCGGTAATCCCACATACAGTCTATCCGTCAGGCTGGTTTTGGCAAGGAACACAAGGGGGGCAGTTTCAGGTAAACACTGCATGCTCAGCCACCTGCCAGTACGGTAGCAACGATCTCACCATCGGTCGGCGGAGTGCTATAGTCCGCTGCTTCAGCGATATCTTCCGCCTCATGCTCAAAGCCAGCCTGATGGCCAGCGCAGTCCTCGCAGGGAGAATATGAGTTATCAAGGTAGAGCCAGGCAGCGCGGCGGAATTCGTCGTAATGCTCCCGCACATAAGCCGGCCGCAGGCGCTGGCGCAGCTGGTCCATGTCCCAGCCCGGGAGGGGCACACTGCCCCAGGGATCACTGTCGGTGCGATACTGGAAGCCGTAGTAATCCGCAATGCGCGCCCGGCTGCGGCCATGCCGTCCCTGGTCTGAGAGATCGATTGGCAGGAAGATCCGGAAGCCGCCGTTGGGCTTGGACATGTTCGTGTCGTAGGCGAAGAAGCTGATCTGGGTCGGGCCGAAGTAACGTGTGCTGGTCACGCGGAAGCCGTCGTCACCTTCAAGGAACTCACCGGCCTGCAGGCTGAGGTTGAAATCCAGTGAGGGTTCGTACATCGCCAGTTCGCCGAGCGCCATGGAATCCTCGGGATCACTGCCGGAGTCGGTTTCCAGATAGGCGGTGCTGGCCCCGAGCTTGAAGCGGTCATCACTGAAGTACCAGCCGGCCTCGGCCACTGCGCCGTAATTGCCACGGCTGATCATGCCGGCCTGGCTCTGCAGGAAGAAGCCCTCGTCCCAGCTGTCATTCCAGTTGATGAAGGCATTGGTCATCACCGGATCCGTCTTCTCGCTGATGTCGTCCATCAGGGGAATGTTCTGCCGGGCGATGAGCTTCGTGCCGCGGGCCACGGAGAGTTCCTCCGTCAGGCCCAGTCCGAAGGCGGTGCGCCAGCTGGGCTGGAAGGGCGAGGCGATCACGAAGCTGTTGGTGGGCCTTACATTCAGGTCCAGGGCCCCGGGGCGCTTGTTTCCTTCGCTCGCGAACACGGTGTCCGCCGGACACATGTTGTAGCGGTAGGGCACGGTGAGGAAACTCTGGCAACCGGCTGCGGGGTCGGAGAGGAACTCCAGCAGCTGCTCCATGTCCGCCATGAATGTCAGCTGCGGTACATCCTCCAGCTTGGGGGAAATCACAACGCGGCTGATCTGCGGGCCACTGTGGGTCGCAGCCGTCAGGGCGGCGACGGCCAGTCCATCCACCTGCTCACGGAAGCGGCGGTTCTCATACTCGATGACAAGGGTCTCGCCGTCAGTACCGACGAGCACGTTCTCGAAGGACTCAGCGACAAGGGCGTCACGCACATGGGCCGCCAGATCACAGGGCTCGCCGGGATCACATTCACAGCGTTCGATGGCAACCGGGCAGCAGATGAGATCCTTGCCGCGCGGATCGAGCGGGAAGGAATAGCTGCCCTGCCAGGCATCGTCCTCGTTGATGCGCCCGGCCTTGAGCGTCAGGCCCTTGAGCGGGCGGACTTCCAGGCCGTAGTTGATCTGTTCGTTGACATATTCGCCGATCAGACTGGCTTCCTCAACGGGGGTCCAGCGTGCGCCACCGAAGAAACCGTCAAGCTTGTCGGTGCCGACTCCGGCACTGAGCACGAGGTCCTCAATGCCGCTGTAACCCAGCACACCGTAATAGGCCTCGTTCTTCTGGCTGTCGCCGGCCAGATCGATGGCACCAACAGCGGCCTGCCAGCCATCCTCGTCAAACAGCTGCAGCTTGGCACTGATGCTGCGGTCCTGGAAGTTCGTGGAATTGTTACTGTCGGGCAGCTCCGGGAAGTCCGCGAAACGCATCCCGACTTCCACAGAAGGCAGGTAGCCCAGGGTGATGGAGTAGCTGCGTTCGATGAACTCGCCAGTGCTGCGGATGGAGTCATTAATATGGCGGCTCCAGGTGAAGACTGCCCGGCCTTCATTGACCACCTCAGCCGTTGGAGTGAACAGCAGCCCGCTGGCGCCATCCACCTGGGTATGCTCCTCGGCATGCACCCGCAGGCACAGACCCGTAAGCAGGGCCAGGGCTGTCAGGATAGTGCGGGATAACCGGGGCATCGGATTATTCTAGTACGCGCCTGCCCTCAGAGGGAGCTACCGCCGCCCTGGTCGTGGGAAACCACCACCGTGTACTCACCATACCGGGATACATCAAAGGTCACCGTGTTATCCCCGTTGTTCGTGACGGGCACGTTTACGAACTCCCAGACACCGACATCTGTGCCGATATCCGAACTCGGTGACTTGTAGTCCCCGTTCCAGCGGAACAGGGAGTAGTCAGCCGAGGAAAAGGCGGTATTGCTGTTGATGGGAATGGTCACCTGTGTGGCGATCGAGACATTCGTGTCAATGGGCTCAATCAGCACGGCGCCGCCCTTGAAGAAGTCATTGGCGCTCAGTCCGGTGT
>JAHEFU010000051.1:0-8305 GCA_024645305.1 Planctomycetales bacterium | reverse complement strand
CTGCACGTACGCTGATATTGATGTAATCCATGATGCCGTTTCCGTCAGTGTCATAGATCTGCTCAACGCCACTGAAGAAGGTGTTATCGCGGATCACGAGAGTGACGGGAGAGGTCGTGGCTGTCAGGGAGAGGTCATTGCCCCCGCCGAGGAAGAGGCCTTCATCGGGGAAAGACAGAATCCCTCCGTTGTCGACAGCATCATTCAGGAGTGATATCGTGGGCCAGTCAACTTCCGGGATCAGCGGAATGTCATGTCCGCCACCCGGGCCGTCACCGACTGTATCTATGCGGTTGCCCGAGCTGCAGCCCGCCACAAGCAGCATCCATGCCACGACCAGCAGCAGAATTCCAGTGTGTCTCATCCCGTTTTCACGCCTTCCTCAAAAGATCGATTGAGAATGCAATTCTATTTTGCACCCGCCGCCACGTCAAGCACCGGAGGGCTGCATCAGATCGCTGAGCAGGAGCCCGTAGCGCAGTCCGCGGTCGGTGAGAATGAATGATTCCACGCCGTAGTGTCTCAGCAGGCCACGGATGATGCTGACTCCCGCAAAGACGACCGTGGCCCTGTCAGGGTTCATATTCTTCATGGCTGCGACCTCCTCGATACTGCTCCGCGACATGCGTTCCAGCAACAGGGATATCTGAGGTGCCGTGACCACCTTTAGATGGGGATCACTGCGCTCTTCTCCCCGCAGGCCCTGCAGCAGCCAGACGATCAGGCTGGCCGTACCTCCCAGTCCTGCCAGGGTCACCGTGCCGGCCACCAGTTCACCACCTCGGTGTGGACCCACAGCATTTTCCGGGAAATGGGAGAGTACATAGTGACTGATCTTCTCTCGCATCTGGTCGCTGACCGGATGCGTGATCTGCATTTCGTCCGTGAGATATCGTGCCCCCAGGGGAATTGAACTGTCTCCCCTGAGCCCCCCGTCATGGAACCAGCTAAGTTCCGTGCTGCCCCCGCCGGTATCGAACAGCACCACATGCATATGCTCCCCGGGGAGTTCCCGCACTGCGATTTCGCTCGCAATTGCCGCCTCGCGTTCCCCGCTGATCATTCTGATTTCCAGGCCGGTGTCGCGGTTTAACTCATCAAGGAACTGCTTGCCATTGCTGGCCCGGCGCATTGCAGCAGTTCCGGCACCGACAATGCTGGTCGCACCCAGCTGCTGGGCCTTGCCCGCAAATTCCTGGACGACCTTGATTGTATGCGTGCAGGATTCCTCATCCAGGGCTGTGCCGGGACTCAGGTTACGCCCCAGTCCTGTCATTACGGCTTCATCGTGGATGATCCTGTAGTTACGGTCCTCATCAATGTCCAGCACGAGAAGCTTGATCGAGTTGCTGCCCAGATCGAGGGCTGCCCTGATTGTCATTATGTATCCTCCGTCCCATCCGGAACTCTGGGTTCCTGACCGGCTGCCCGAGTGGCGGCATGTGCCACATCCAGGGCCAGCTGCTGCTGGAAACCGTCCTCTTCCAATCCGCGCCAGAATAGCAAAAGATCCTGGTAGATGTCGCGACGACGCTGGCTCAGCTCCGTCATCATCCGCAACAGACCGTTGACAGGACCATCAGTGTACAATTCATCCATCTCACGGGCACTTTCAGCCAGTCCCTGGCTTGCACCGACATGGGTATCCAACTCACGGCGCGCCGCATTTATCCCCTGCATTGCGGTTTTCAGTTCGGCACGCAGATAGTCCACCCAGACATCGCAGTCATGGATTTCACCGAGGTAGTCCTGCAGCTGCTTGAAGCGCTTGAGATGCAGTTTGAATTCCTCATCGAACAGCGGGGAGAAGAACTCGAAGCAGTAGCGCAGGCGCTTGGCAGCGATCCGCATGTCATGCAGTTCCCGTACCCTGTCCTCGAACTGGATGTGCCGGCCCAGTTCCCAGAGCTCACTCATCCTGACAACGAAGATCTCCGGCAGCTGCTCTCGCACCGCCCCGTCCGCCTGCAACGTGCTGATCGGCCTGGCCTTCATCGCTGCCCGTCCTCTGTTGCCAGATCGCAGGGATTGCTGGAAAAGAATTCCACGAACGCGGCTGGGTAACCGTCCTCCTCAAGCTTCAGGAGGGCCTCCTCCAGCATGGGCTGCTGTGCGGCCCGCAGTCTGCGTTTGCGTTCCAACATCCACTCCAGGGCTGCGCGCCGTTCCCGGTGCGCTCCGTGCAGCTGGGCTTCGAGGTAAAGGATCATCACATCCAGGTCCCGTGCCACACCAAAAGTGTCGGCAAAGCGTGCCAGGTATTTCGCATGCTGCCTGACAGCGGAACTGTCCCACAGTGCACTGAAGGTCTGCAGGGCGGTGCGCAGTCGCCGGGCCGCCACGCGGATCTGGTGAACACCCTCCACCTGCTCATTGCGCCAGACCACTTCTCGCTGTTCCAGCAGTTCACGCATGTAGCGCAGCAGGATGAACTGGCACCAGTGGCTGAATTGCCAGTCAGCGGAAGGCTCTGTGTCGAGGTTCGCTGGAAAGCGGGGACTGCTGAATACCGGCATTTCGCCAACTTGCTGTTCAGGCATCTGATCCGGCATCGCTGCTCATTCTAACCTGCATCCGTGAAGATTCGCGGATGGTGGTCACATCCCCTTCAGTTGCGGGAAGGCAATTACTTCACGGATCGCCGGCGTACCACTGAGCACCATGATCAGCCTGTCAATGCCGATCCCCAGCCCCCCGGTTGGCGGCATGGCGTACTCCAGGGCATTGAGGAAATCCTCATCCAGCTCTGCTGAAGCGTACTCGTCGCTGCGAGCAAAGGCCGCCAGCAGCTCCTGCTTGCCGGGCATGGAATAGTCTGCGGCCACGCGCCGCAGTATCCGGGCACCCGCATCCACTGTCTGCAGTCTGGGATGTCGCAGTCCAAGCAGGGACAGGGCCTCATTGAACTCAATCAGCCATGGTACCAGGTTCGCCTCAGGCATGCTGTCAAACCCGGTCTTCTCGTTGCCCTCATTGGCACTGATCCACACGAGCAGGTTCTCGAACTGGGTCAGGGCCTGCTGGGCCTTAACGCTCAGCGGGACACCGGCCTTGTCCTCAGTACCCACCTCATACAGCTCCTTCTCCGCCTGGCAATCCGCCAGCAGGGCATCCGGCACACGGTCGCGGATCTGATCCTCGAACCTGGCGCGCTGCTCAATCGGGTCGTTCAACTCACTGAAGCTGTTGGCAATTTCCATGGTGGCGATGAACAGCTCGAAGCGGTACGTCAGCTCCGGGTTGTCAGGGTGGCCCTTGGCCAGCGGTGACAGTCCCTTCGGGTAATCGTAAATGAATGTCGGCTGGATCAGGTTCGGCTCGACCTTCTCCTTGAAGATCTCATCCAGGCAGGCTTCATAGCCGCGGTCCTCCGGCAGCTTGATCTCCAGCCGGTCCGCTTCATGCCTGACATCCTCCAGCGTGCGCAGCCGGTCCAGGCCCACGCCTGCCCACTTCTCCATCGCCTCATTGAACGTCAGCCGCGCGAAAGGCTTGCTGAAGTCCAGCTTGTACTCCCCGTACTGCACTTCCCGGATCTTGTAGACGGCCTCGGCAAGGCGCTGGACCAGCTCCTCGGTGAGCTTCATGATGTCCGTGTAGTCCACATAGGCTTCGTAAAGCTCTAGCATCGTGAATTCCGGATTGTGACGCGTTGAGACACCCTCGTTGCGGAACACCCGGCCAATTTCATAAACCCGTTCGAAACCGCCAACTATCAACCGCTTGAGATGCAGTTCAATGGCAATTCGCAGGTGATAGTCAGCCTTCAGGACATTCCAGTGCGTCTTGAAGGTCTCGGCGGTCGCCCCCCCTGCAGTTGAATGCAGCAGCGGAGTTTCCACTTCAAGGAAGCCCTTGCTGTCGAGGAAACGGCGGACCTCGCTGATGGCCTTGCTGCGGTTGCGCAGGCGTGTGAGCACCTCGCGATTGACAATCAGGTCCACATAGCGCTGGCGGTAGCGCTGGTCGACATCGGTCAGTCCGTGAAACTTTTCAGGCAGGGTCTGGAGGATCTTTGCCAGCAGGGAGAACTCTGCCACCTCAATGGAAATCTGCTCCGTACGGGTCTTGAAGACCTTGCCCTTGATGCCGATGATGTCGCCGAGGTCCAGCTGCTTGTACAGCTCAAAGGCATCATCCCCGACTATGTTCTTCTTGAAGTACAGCTGGATCCGGCCGCTTTCATCCTGCAGGTCCGCGAAGCCAGCCTTGCCGTGGATCCGCTTGGCCACAAGCCGGCCGGAGAGGCTGACCTCCCGGCCTTCGAACTGGGTGAACATCATCTGGACGGCGCTTGTGCATTCCTTGCGGTCATAGCGCACATGGCGGAACGGATCCGCGCCGGCCTCCTGCAGCTCCCTGAGCTTCTGCAGCTTGATCTCGCGGTAGTCGCCTTCATGCTCCTGCTGCTGATCAGCGCCGTTCAACTGGTTCTCATCCACGGTGTTACCTCAGGCAGCCATTATAAGTTTGGGGAAACATGACTGCGCGAGCCTATTATCCATCATGAAGTGCAGCAGGCCGCGATTGGGGAGAGGGTTGCAGCCTATTTGGGAATCCCCCCGCTATGCGCCTTGACCTGACGCTCTTGCATTGGAAGTCCTGGGAACCTGGCGTTCCACTGGAGGAAACTGTGCCAATCCTCAACGGGAAGGTCGCCCCCGGCTGACATGTGGATTGCCGGCAATGTGGAAGCGCCATGCGAGGGATTCCTCCACAGACAAGCCCACGCGCCGGGTACTTACTATCTTCTCATTTGCATGCATTGCCCCTTTCCGAAGGAAGACGCTGCCTGACTCCCCCAGCAGGAATGCTCCATTGTGCTCCCTGTTGAGATCCAGTGCCCGGCACAGAAGTCCTGGACCGCTCATCCGCAGCTCTGCGTTACCCTCCGGCTCCAGTGCCCTGAGCAGTACCGCCGCCGCTACACCATCCGCCTCACAGACGACATTGGCACAATGGTGAATTCCGTAGATCAGGTAGACATACAGCAGGCCGGGTTGTCCGAACATCACTTCCGTCCGGGCAGTCCTGCCCCTGTACGCGTGACAACCGGGCTCACGCTGGTGATATGCTTCAGTTTCCACAATCCGGCCTGAGAGGATTCGCCCATCCGGCATCTGGCGAAGCAGCCTGCAGCCCAGCAGGCTGCGGGCGGCAGCTACCACGTCGCCAGCCAGGATATGTGACAGGTCGCGTTTGCTGGGCATACCGGCGATTATATGTGACGTGGGGAGAAGAAGATGCGCAAGGAAACTGGCAACGCATTGGTGGTGCTGCTCTTGGCATTGTTCCTGGCTGCAGGCTGCCGGGAAGCGGCCCGGGAGAAAACAGGGAACACTGCTGCTCCTGTCGAGGCAGGGCAGGACACAGTTGATGCGATCCACTATGGACCGCGGGAATTGTCAATCATCGACTTCAAGGCCCTCTACAACCGGGCTCCTGCGGCACTCGACCTGGGCCGGGAAGGTTGTTACGTTTTCTACAAGCTCCTGCTGGCAGGAGGGGAGCAGGCCGTTTACTCGGCTGCCCTGACAGTCGACGGGGCTGCGGAGCCAGTCGAGCTGCTGCGGGGGGCCGAGTACAACATCGCTTACATCGCGGCTCATCCCCGGGATAATGAATGCCTGATCACGACTAACTACATGGCTCCCGACGGGCATGTGCACAACCGGGTCTGGCGCGTCGGCCCAGGCCTGCTAAGAGAACTGCCTTACGAGGACTGCGAGGGTCTGCCAGCCGACCACCCGGCGGAGGCGCTGAGTTCGCTTGAGCCTTTCTACAGCTGGGACGGAACCAATGTCGTGGTACCCACCAGTTTTTTCGGCGTGTCAATCCTCAGTCGGGAAGGAGAAGCTGCACCCTGGGTTGCCATGCCCGATCCGAAGATCTTCGTTACGGGCACGCAGGTCGGAGCGCTGCCGGATTCAGGCCTTGGCCGCCTGATCTACTTCAATGTCTGGGAGGCCCGCAGTCGGGATGAGAAATGCCGGGTTTTCACCCTGGACCTGGACAAACCGGAGCAATTCGAATTGCGCACGGACCAGACTTTCGTAATCTACGAATTCAGCAGCCCGGACCTGCAGTTCGAGCCCTGGGTCCTGCACGGTTCCAGGCTGCCGGACTATCTGGAAACCCGGCGGCAGGTTCGGATGCTGCTGTTGGATCCGGAAAGCGGAGTCCTGAAGGACCTGGAGATCGGGGGTGATCCGGAATTCAACATCGCGCTTGACCACTTCGGGACACAAGTGGCATTTATGGACCGCATTCGGCAGTCCCTGGTCCGCCTGGAGATTGGCACAGGTGAATTCAGCATTGACGACCGCTGGTACAGCGAGGATGCCTCCCTGTTTTTTGCTGATGATGACCAGCAGGTCTACGTCTGGTACAAGGATATTCTCATGCAGGCATTCAACTGAGTGAACCAGATTAGTCGATCAGGACTCAACCAGGGTAAGAAAGGGATAAAATAAAGTACGTTCCGGACACGTAATAACCATCCCCTGATGGCGACAAAGACTGGGTACAGAGTTGTTGGCAGACGAAACACACAATCAGCAGGTCTTATTGGCGGGGCTATCAGCCGAGTCCCTCCCGTCATTCTCCGGACTGTTCCGCAGGCACAGCTTGGAGATTCTGCATGCAGGGTCAGCGGCGGAAGCCCGCAGTATCTTCGATCAGGGTGGAATCTGCGCGTACATTGTTGTTGACGACCTGCCTGATGAGGCGGGCCTGGACTTCGTCAGGGAGCTGCATGCCAGGGACAAGACCCTACCCATTGTCCTTGTTGCCAATTCAAAAAGGCACAGAATGCCCCTGGAGGAAGTCAGTGTCGGCTGGGCAGGCTGTTACATCCTGCAGGACAGCGAAGCCAGGTTTATCAAAGCTGCATATACATGGATCATGAGTGCCCTGCAGACAAGCCGGCAGGATAAAACCGCCTTTGCTGACGGGCAAACTGAAGCGGAGAACAGGGAGCTGCTGCACTCCCAGCGCCTGGAAAGTGTCGGGATGCTTGCCAGTGGCATCGCCCATGACTTCAACAACATCCTGATGGCGATTCTTGGCAATGCCAGTATCGCGAAGGACAGAATCGGCAAGGACCACGAGGCCTACCGCTTTGTCGACATCGTCGAGCAGTGCGCCGAGCGGGCCTCAGCCCTGAGTAACAGCCTGATGCGTTACGCACGGGGAGAGAAGGCAGACTGGGTGCCGATCAACCTACCTGATCTGGTGGATGAACTGCTCAACATCATCAGCACCGGCCTGCGCAGGCATGTGCTGATAGAAAAGGACTTCTTGCAGGTACAGCCAGTCTCGGGTGACACAACGAAGCTGCAGCAGGTGATCATGAATATCTGCCTGAATGCCGGTGATGCAATGCACGAACGCAGGCTGCAGCAGGACCCTGCATCCTATGTCAGCACACTGAGCATCCGCATCCGGCCTGCCGCACTGACTGAGGAAGAACTGCTAAGACACGCCGTGGACCTCTCCTGCCTCGCGCGGGGCTTTGTGAGGATGGAAATCAGCGACAACGGCATGGGCATGAGTGAGAGCACCCTGAAAAACGTCTTTCGTCCATACTTCACCACCAAGAAGTCCGGTCGCGGACTGGGACTGAGCAGCGTACAGGGAATCATCCAGGAGCATGGCGGCTTCATTGACGTCACAAGCGTTCCCGGCTCAGGCACGACCTTCAGTATCTACCTGCCCTGCTGCGAAATTGAGACACCTGATGATGCGCAGACGCTGGAGCTGCTCACGGATTCCGCAGTGCTGGTGATCGATCCTGATGAGGAACAGCGACGCCAGACCGGACTGAACCTGCAGCACAGGGACTACCAGGTACTGCTTGTCGATTCACTTGATGAGGCATTGGCGATCTTCCTGGAGCACCAGTCCAGGGTCTCCCTGGTCCTGATAAGTGTTGCCAACCTGGGCAGCGGCACGATGCGTGACCTCGAGAGCCTGCACCGGGTCAATGTGCATACTCCGCTGGTCGTCATGAACGAGGCCGAAAGCAGTGCAGCCCAGTACCTGTTCACCGCAGGACTGGCAACGGATTATGTACAGCTGCCCTGCAGGCCGGAGGTGCTGGTCCATGTGGTCGGCGATGCTATCCGTCGGGGAAGGCTGGACTGAGGCTCAGTCCCGGCCGGCCTGCAGTTCCTCCCAGGCGGTAAAGGCCCGGCGGATATGCGGGATGGTGATGGATCCTCCCACGATGAGGCCGATGCTCAGTGTCTCCTCGATCTCCTTGGTACTGGCACCCTGCTTGTAGCACTCGTTGATGTGGTAGAAG
>JAHEFU010000237.1 GCA_024645305.1 Planctomycetales bacterium | reverse complement strand
CAGCTGACCCGTCCCGAGCGGGCTGCGGGGGTGCACGATGTAAGGCACCCTGAGTTCGGTGTAACCGTGGCGCTGTATATGGATGTCGCACATCAGGCTGATCAGGGCCCGCTGCAGCACAGCCCCATTGCCATGCAGCACGGGGAAGCCGGAACCTGAAATCCGGGCACCGGCCTCGAAGTTCACCAGCTGCAGGTGCTGGCAGAGTTCCACATGGTCCCGGGCAGCGAAGCTGAATTCCAATGGTTCGCCATGGGTCTTGACCTCAATCTCGTTGCCTTCGGGGCCGACCGGGATCGAGGCATCCGGGAAGTTCGGGAGGCTCACCAGTATGTCCTCCTCCTCAGCAGCCAGCAGCCCGTGCTGGGCTTCCAGCTGCTCGATGCGGCTGTTGATGGTCCTCGTATGGGCCTTGCGCTCTTCCGCCTCGGCCTTGAGGCCTTCCTTCATCAGCTGCCCGATTTCCTTGCTGGCCACATTGCGCTCGCTGCGCAGCTCATCAATCGCGCCCTGCTGTCTGCGCCGTTCGACATCAATTTCCAGGAAGCGGTCTATCTTGAGCGCGAATTCCTCTCCCCGGGCCGCCAGGCTCTGGCGCGCAATTTCCGGGCTTTCCCTCAGGAACTTTCTGTCATGCATCCAGGTATCCCACTACGTCTCCGGTCAGGACTTCCCCGCCGGTAACGGTAATTTCAGCCAGCCGACCCTCCGCGGGTGCTTCGCAGACCACGTTCGCCTTGTCCAGCTCCACTTCAAACAGGTCCTCATCAACATTGACCCGCTCTCCGACCTGCTTTAGCCAGGCAGCGAAGCGGATCTTCTCAGTTTTCATCCCGCCCATGTCGGGAATCTTTATTGCATGCCTGCCCATTAAAACTCCTGTGTGCTGCGCCTGCTTGCCGCCAGGTCGCGGATCAGCTTGATGATGTCTTCCGTACTCGTTCCAGGGCCTAACACGGCAGTGACTCCCTGTTCCCGCAAGACGGCTGCATCCGCATCCGGGATGATTCCCCCCGCAAGTACCGGAACATCGTCCAGCTGCTGCTCCTGCAGGCCAGCGAGGATTCGCGGGATCAGGGTCATATGTGCACCGCTGAGAATCGACAGGCAGAGTACGTCAGGATCTTCCTGACGGCAGGCTGCCACTATCTTTTCAGGTGTCTGGTGCAGACCTGTGTAGATCACTTCCATCCCGGCATCACGCAGGGCACGCGCAATCACCCGGGCTCCACGGTCATGTCCGTCAAGCCCCGGTTTTGCTACAATCACCCGGCATGTGGCTTCCGATGCCTGCATCGTCGGGATTTTATCATTCAACCGGGGATGTCAGTCTGAATCTGGTTTTAGCTGCAATGTAGAACTTGGCGATTTAATTGACACAGCCTGCTTGTTCTGATATATTCTTAGGCTCGATAATCTTTCGCTGGAGAATTGTACATAGCTGATCACAGGGTAAACCGGCAGATCAGGGCCCGAGAGGTCCTGCTCATTGACCAAGATGGCGAAAAGCGAGGAATAGTGCCCATTCAGGAGGCGCTGGAAATCGCGCAGGTAGCAGGTCTTGATCTGGTTGAGGTGGCCGGCAATGCCAATCCTCCAGTTTGCAAGGTCCTGGACTATGGGAAGCTTTCCTATCAGTCCAAGAAGAAGAAAGTCGCTGCGAAGGGAAAGACCGAACTCAAGGAAATTTCCTTCTCAATGAAGATCTCAGACCATGATATCGAGACAAAAATGAAGAAGGCCAGGCAGCTGGTTGAAAAGGGGCACAAACTGCGCTTCAACCTGATCCTTAGGGGCAGGGAGAGGGCCTATGCAGACACCAAGGGCATGGAACAGCTCAATAAGCTGACCGAGCTCATGGCGGACGTCTGTGTGGTGGAGCAGAAGAGCAAGGGAATGATCGGTAACAGGTTGTATGCCATCATGTCCCCGCTCAAGAAAGCCGCGCAATAGGTGCACGCTGTCGGCCTCATTGGAGTTTTAGATGCCGAAGATGAAGACACATAAGGCGACTGCAAAGCGCCTGAAGGTCACCGGGACAGGAAAGCTTATGCATAAGCAGTCCGGAACCGGCCACATCCTGATCAAGAAGAGCAGGAAACGCAAACGTAAGCTGGCGATCCTCAAGCAGGTCGCAAGTGTTGATGCGCCACGTCTGAGCAAGCTTATCTCCCCGGGAGGTAAAATCTGATGACAAGAGCAAAGACAGCAGTACCCAGTCGCAAGAGACGCAAGCGCATTCTGAAGATGGCCTCGGGATTCCGCGGAACCCGCCGCCGTCTGTACCGCGCCGCCAAGCAGGCGGTCTGGCATGCCCTGCGCTATGCCTACATCCACCGCCGCACCCGCAAGCGTGAATTCCGTGCACTGTGGATCGCCCGCATCAATGCAGCCAGTCGGGCCCATGGCCTTAACTACAGCCGCCTGATCAACGGGATGAAGAAGAACAATGTTCAGATCAACCGTAAGGTGCTTGCCGAGATGGCTTCCCGTGACCCCCAGGCCTTCAGCCGGGTCGTGGAGATAGCCAAGAGCTAGAAACAGGGATCAACAACTGGATCCGGGGCTTCCCGGATCCTTTTTTTTTGGCGGAATCGCCGCCGGGGTAGAATACGCAGATGCGAATCGTGATCATCGGTGCGGGGGAAGTCGGAGCCTATCTGGCCAGGTACCTGGTTGCGGAAAGCCACGACATATCCCTGATCGACAACAATGCCGAGCGCGTCCAGCATATCAATGACCACCTGGATATCGAGACCCTGCTGGGTTCCGGTACCAGCGTCGACGACCTGCAGAAGGTGGAAGTGGGCAGTGCCGACCTGCTGGTGGCGATCAGCAACAACGACGAGGTCAACATGCTGGCCTGTCTGTTCGGCCGCCGGATGGGTGTCAAAAGCGCTGTGGCCCGGATTGACAATCCGGACGTGATCACTGGGCATCCGCTGTTCTACCGTGAGCACCTGGGCATTGACATGATCATCAACCCGCCGATGCTGACAGCCTCCGAGGCTACGTCCCTGATCACACCCGGAGCTGGCAGCGGCATTGCCGAGTTCGGCTTTGGGCGCATGTACCTTAGGCCTTTCGAGGTCGAGCCGGGCAGCCCCTTCACCCGCCGGCCCATCAAGGAACTCAGGATGCCCGGTGCGCTGGTCGCCGCCCTGATACGCGACGGGGAAGTGATGATCCCCAGCGGTGAAGACACGATAATGGACAGCGACCGCTTATTCGTGATCTGCAAGCGGGAGGCCATCCCGTACGTGCAAAAAGGTGTGGGGGAGCACAAGGAGGCGATCAAGCGCATCGTCATCGTCGGCGGGGGCAAGATCGGAGCGGCAATCGCGCACTATTTCGATGTGCCGCGCTACAGAGTAAAGCTGTTCGAGGACGACCGCCGCCGGGCCTGGGAACTCACCGAGGAACTGATGCATGTCAAGGTGATTGACAATGACGGCGGGGACATAGATGTGCTGCGTGAGGAGTATCTGGAGGCGACGGATGCATTCGTGGCCTGTACCGGCAGCGATGAGAAGAACATCATGACGGCCCTGATGGCCAAGGAGAATGGTGTCGAACGCAACATCGCCATCGTGGACAAGCCGCAGTTTGCCGAAATCGGTCCAAAGCTGGGACTGACCGCTACTCTGGCGCCACGCATCCTCGCTGCCTCCCAGGTGCTGCGATTCACCCGGGGCGGCCGGGTGAACAGCATCTCGCTGATCCACGAAGGACAGGCTGAGGTGATCGAATTTGTAGCAGGACACACAAGCAAGCTGATCAATACTCCCCTGATGAACCTCAAGCTGCCCAAGGGCATCCTGATTGGCGCGATCATCAAAGGCAACCGTGCCATCATCCCGGGAGGCCAGGACACGATTGCCGCAGGGGATTCAGTGGTGATGATGGTTTTACATGAGCGCATCGCCTACGTGGAGAACCTGCTGAAGTTCGAGGATGTCGTCGAGGTCGCCGAGCCGCTGGATACGGAGCAGGCCAAGTGAATTACAGGGGCACGCTGAGGCCCATCGGCATGTTCCTGCTCGTGCTCGTGGGCAGCATGCTGTTCCCGCTGCTGCTGAGCCTGTCCGAGGACCAGTCCGAGTATCCCACGAGGCTGGCATTCATCTCCTCCCTGGCGGTCACGGTTTTCATCGGTGCCAGCCTGTTGTTTCTATCA
>JAHEFU010000236.1:2871-4178 GCA_024645305.1 Planctomycetales bacterium | reverse complement strand
AAAGGGGGGGGGGGGTAAGATTCGAACTAGACTGAAAAGGAGGGCGTGTGAAAAGGATTGTTTCATTTTTTGTTACGCTGACTATTGCAGCGTTGTTCAGTACTAATGTGTTTGCTCAAGGTGGTGCACAAGGGCCCAACTGGCCTTACTGCAACTGGTGGGGTGACCCAAATGTGCAAGTTTACCCTGCGTGTTGGGCTCCAAATGCTCCGCCCGAAGCAATGTGCTCTGATCCTATACCTGTAGATTGTTTGCCTTGTGCAAACACTGAAGAAGCATACATGTGGGATGAGGTCTATACTACTCCAACGTGTGAAAGCAATGGCGGCAGTGTTTTATTGTGCAGTGGATCCTCAGGATCATGCGTAGTGGATACGAGAGATAAGACTAGGAGTCTTGTATGTCCAACAGAGTGTGAAGGAGAGCAATTTGAATATGTTATCGGTGTTGTCAATTGCCACGTATGCCCATAAGGCGGATGGAAATCGCATGAAGATCTTTTTGATATTGCTATTTGTTTCAATGTTGGCACTTACACCTGTCACTTCCTACGCCATGGATCTTGGTGACTGGGTTCCCAATGAGGATGCCAGTTATTCAAGTATGCTGTCTGGTGAGGAATACAGTATTGGGGATATTGTCTTTTATTCACTTGAAGACCGGATGCCCTATGAAGAACTCAGCGACCTGGATAAATACATTCTCGCCGGAGCCAGTTTGCCTGGTACGAACAAGGCCAAGGCTCCCTGGTTCACTCAGTTCCTCAGTCTAGTCCAGGTATACTACGAAGAGAAGGGTACGTTGCCATCGGTGATGGATGATGACGAGATTCTCAGCCTGAGCGCATTCCAGAACTGGGAATCCCAGGTGGATTTCTACAGGAATGTTTTCACGGATGGATGGGTAAGACTTGATGCAAGAAGCCCTGAGCCCGGGAACACGTTTGTGAAAGTACTCAGCAAGGAAGAGAAGATCTACCTTGCCAGTCGCCTGCCCTACTTCAAGCGCAGGTTCTTCATGGACCTGCCGCAGGGCATATCCCCGGAAGATCATGATGTGTTTTACTACTGCATTTATGGCAGCAATGGGATTTTGACATCGTCGGTTTACTTCAGGGAACCCAAAAACCTCTGAGTTTCGAGGATTTTCCTCACGCCTGCAGGCCGTCGATCCCTGCAGCAGTCAGCACCGAGTCCATTGCGATCGGCCAGGGTGAGTAGAAGGCCTGCGCGTATTTGCCACGTGCCTGGCGCGCCCAGCGCATCGCGTTGGCACCGAAGAAGTCCCGGATCCCCGTGTTCTGCTCC
>JAHEFU010000236.1:0-2861 GCA_024645305.1 Planctomycetales bacterium | reverse complement strand
AATATATCTTCAACGGCAGGGATGTAACGCGCAATCAGACCGGAACTTGTTGCGGGCTGTATTGCAGACCGTCGAGTGCTCGCACGAGACGGCAGATGAATCAGGCCTGCAGGCCGTCTATCCCGGCGGCGGTCAGCACGCTGTCCATCGCAATCGGCCAGGGGCTGTAGAAGGCCTGGGCGTACTTGCCGCGTGCCTGGCGTGCCCAGCGCATGGCGTTGGCACCGAAGAAGTCGCGGATGCCCGGGTTCTGCTCTGGCCGCCCGAACTGGCTCTCATGCGCGTAAATGCTGGCCAGCCACTGCTCGTGGTACTCCGTCACGTCGACAACGAAACTCGGCATCACCGTCGGCGGCAGGAAGTAGTAGTAGGTGGCCTTCGGATGCCAGGTGTCGTAGTCCAGCTCCATCTTCCTGAGGTGCGCATAGTTGCTGCCATGCGCCACCAGCAGCCCGCCCTTCATGTGGTCATTGTGCCCCAGACCGCGCCCGGGCGGCAGGTCGTAGTAGGTGCCGAGCACCACATCCGGGCGGTACTTGGCAATCAGCCGCGCCACGGCCCGGCGGTTCTCCAGCGTATCCTCCACGCCGCAGTCCGGCAGGTTCATGTTCTCGCGGATGGCAACCTTGAGGATCTCGGCGGCGCGGATGCTCTCCTGTTCGCGGATCGCCACCGTGCCCCCGCTGCCCATTTCGCCGCGGGTCAGGTCCACGATGCCGCAGGCCTTGCCCTGGGCAGCCAGCTTCAGCAGCAGGCCGCCCGCGCCGATCTCGGCGTCATCGGGGTGCGGCCCGAAAACCAGTACGTCCAGCTTGGGAGCGCTTGCGTCCCCGTATATCAGGTCAGACATGAGTCGATATTATCCCCGCAGGCGGCGTTTTGGTTCAACTGCGCCGTCCGCCTCACTCCGCCTTGAGTTTCGTGGCCGCTTCCTTGCGGGCTTCATAGGTCCCGCCATTGGTCTTCACATGTTCCAGTACCGTATGGTCTCTGATGCGCTTCGCTGCGAATCGGCCCAGTTCGGCCTGCGTCGTGGACACGGCCAGCTCGCCCAGCAGCACATCGTCGTCAATGCGCATTGCCGCCGCCCGCTGTACGTCACTGGCCTGTGCCGAGAGCGCGACCGCCAGCAACTGGTGGCCGTCGAACAGCTCCTTGACCGCCTGCAGCTGCACCGCGGGGTCAAGGCTGTCCCGGGCGATCTCCGCCAGGGACTGCGGGTCGCGCACACACTCACAGGCCGCGAGGCGCACCTCGGCATGCACATCAGTCATGCAGATCCGCTTGAGCAGCTCGTCGTCATCCAACAGCCAGACCGCCGCCTCGCGCACGATCTCCCGGCTGTCCTCCACGGCGATCTTCCCCAGCACAGCCTGGTCGCGCAGCTTCATCACGGCGGCCATGCGCACATCGCTGATATGGTCCGTGCTGGCCACGGCTGCGATCACCGCCTGGTCATCGATGCGCTCGATTGCGGCGATGCGCACTTCCAGGCTCTTGTCGCTGCGCGCCGCTTGCGCGAGAGTCTCGGCTGAGCTGATGCGGATCACCACACTGCGGCGGATTTCCTTGTCCGTTTCAGTGTGCAAAAGCTCCTCCAGCAGGGCCTGGTCCTCCAGCCGGTTGACTGCGGCGATGCGGATGTCCTGTTCCGTCTCATTGCGGGCGATGTCCCCGAGGATGAACTGGTCGCTGAGCTTCTGCGTGGCCAGCAGCCGCGTGCTGGCCGTGGTCTCGGTCTTGGCGATGTCAACCAGCAGTTCCTCGTCACTGAGGTTGCCCACTGCCGCCTGGCGTACCTCCCAGTCCGTGCTGGACTCGAACAGCTGCCTGAGCAGCACCGCATCGGTCAGCCGGGCGGCAGCGGACTTGCGCAGTGGCAGGTCCGGGTCCGTTGTGGCGATCGTGTAGAGCAGCTGCTGGTCCGTGCTGGCATCCAGCGCCGTCTGGCGCACCATGCGGTCCGGGTCGGCCCGCACGATGTTGGCGATGATCGCCTGGTCCTCCAGCAGGCTCACCGCCCGGCTGCGCACCAGTGGATCGGCTGCCGTGCCCACCACATCGGCGATGGCATCCTGGTCGCGCAGGCGCTCCAGGCAGGCCAGGCGCACCCGCTGCTCGGGGTCGCGTGCCGCCAGCCGGGCCAGCATGGCCTGGTCGCTCAGCTCGTCAAGCGCAGCCAGGCGCACCTGCCAGTCGCTGTGCTGCCATTTCCGTCTGAATTTATCCAGCAGTCCCATGTTTGTCCTCGGTTTAGCCCGGCGGGATATACCAGTCCAGGCGCTGCATAATTCTAGTGTGCCGCAAAACATTCACTGACCGGCACCACCGGGTCTGCGCCTGCGTCAGTATATTCATGTAGCGGATGATCCGGCCAGGCCCGGCATTTCAGGAAACCCGGCCGGTGTCCGAAGTACTCCTAAGGTAGTATCTGATAGGCCCGCCGGCAGAAGGAGCATTGCAGTGGAAAGCTTCTTTACGAATGCCCTGAACTGGCTCAGTGAACCGCTGGGCACCGGTCTGGCTATCTTCCTGCTGCTGTTCGGCGGCCTGGCCTTCTGGGCCTTCTCCAATGTGGCGATCTGGGAGGATGCCGAGGACAACATCGGCAATGAGGCCTTCTGGGTCACACTCGTGGTGGTCCTGCCCTTCGTGGGAATCCCGCTTTACGCCTTCGTGCGCCTGCTGCTGGTGCTGCACATCGCCGTGACGGAATGGTGCGACCAGGGCTACCGGCGCTTCATCGGCGGGGGCAAGCTGACCCGCTTCAGTCCCGTGGGCACACCGATGAACCAGCAGATCCGCTACACCATCTACCGCCAGGCCGGAGGTGGGCTCAATTCAGAAGTGCGAGCGGACCT
>JAHEFU010000050.1 GCA_024645305.1 Planctomycetales bacterium | reverse complement strand
TGTCAGCGTGAGTGCTGACCAGGAGGACCATGTGAACATGGGACCCGTCTCCATCCGCAAGTACAAGGAAATGCTGAAGAACTCCCAGACCGTCATCGCCATCGAAATGCTCTGTGCGGCCCAGGCCATGGACTTCCGCCGCCCGGATGTCCCGGGCAAGGGTACGGGTGCAGCCTGGCAGGCCATTCGCGAACACATACCCTTCATGGTTGATGACAGACCACTGCAGATTGACATCCTGAAGATGAATGAGATTCTCGACAGCGGAGTGGTCCTGCAGGCGGCTGAACAGGCTGTCGGGGAAATCCAGCTGTGAGCCGTAAGGGCAGCGCAAAGGAGAAGACCAGGCCCGGCGTCCTTGTCACCGGGGCCAGCAGCGGGATCGGCAGGGAGATTGCCAGGCAGTTCGCGGCCCACGGTCACGACCTGATGCTGGTTGCCCGCGATGAACAGCGGCTGACCGGGCTTGCCCGTGAACTGCGGGAGAAGCATGCGGTGAATGCCAGTTTCCTGGTCTGTGACCTGAGTCAGCCGGATGCACACGAGCAGGTGCACAGATGGGTGCGCAAGCAGGGCTTCAGTGTCGACATTCTTGTCAACAACGCCGGTTTTGACGTCTATGGAGCGGTCAGTGAAACGGATATGCAATCCGAGCTGGATATGCTGCAGGTCAACATCACGGCTCTGACAACGCTCACAAAGAAATTCCTGCCGCGCATGCTCAAGCGCGGCCGCGGGCGGATCCTGAACATCGGCAGTACGGGCAGTTTCGTGCCATCACCGCTCAATGCGGTGTACTGCGCCAGCAAGGCCTATGTGCTGTCCTTCAGTGCGGCGCTTTCCGAGGAATGCCGGGGCAGCGGAGTCAGCGTGACCTGTCTGTGTCCGGGCGGCACGCGCAGCAGCTTCCATGAACGGGCGGGGATGGAACGGATCAACCTGATGAAGTTCGGTGTGATGGATGCCGCATACGTTGCCAGGGCGGCCTACCGCTCCTGTATGGCCGGCCGGCGGCTTGTCGTGCCCGGTCCCTACAACAAGCTGAGCATGTTCGTGATCTCAATGCTGCCACTGAGCTGGCGGGTCCGGCTGGCCGGTCAGTTCACAAGAGAGTGAGACAGACAAAGCGTTTCCGGGCAGCCAGCAGTCTATAGAGCAAACGCTGCAGCCTGCATCAATCAATTGATCCGTGGAAATTCCGTACGACGGTTGCATCGTTCACTACTGACATTTTCCTGGTTCTGTGGCAGGTTCAGGCCTGGTAACCGAGCACGGCATCGCGCAGCAGGATGGCAATATCCTTCACTGGCTTATGCTCATGTCCCTCGGCATTTGCGGCATCGCTCATCATCACATTGCAGAACGGACAGGCCACCGCCACCTGGTCAGCCCCGGTGGCCGTCAGCTGGTCATATCGCCATTCGTTGACACGTTCTCCCTCAGTCTCCTCCATGAACATCCGTCCACCGCCGGCACCGCAGCAGAAGCCCTTGTCCCGGTTGTACTCCGCTTCCACCATACTCACGCCGGGAATACTGGCAATCACACTGCGGGGCTCGTCGTAGACCCTGTTGTAGCGGCCCAGATAGCAGGAATCGTGGAATACTATCTTCTGGCTGCCGTTGCCATGTTCCGGTTTCAGGCGCCCCTCGGACACCAGGCGCGTCAGCAGTTCACTGTGGTGGATGACTTCCTCGAAGACCACGCCGACCTGTTCATATTCCACCTTGAGGGTGTTGAAGCAGTGTGGGCAGGTGGTGATCACGCGCTTGACACTGGCTTCCTTGAATTGCTCGGCGTTCATTTCCATCAGTGCGTTGGCAAGATACTCATGTCCTGCCCGGCGTGCCGGATCACCGCTGCAGGCTTCCTGGCTCAGCACGGCGAAGCTGATCCCGGCATGGTTCAGGAGCTGCACCAGCGCGCGGGCGGTTTCCTTGTTGCGGTCGTCAAAACTGGACAGGCAGCCCACGAAGTAGATCCACTCCGCGTCAGGCTTCTCATCCAGTGTGGGAACGTCCAGGCCCTCGGCCCATTCCATACGCGTATGCGCCGGCAGGCCCCAGGGGTTGCCCTGCCCTTCCAGGCCTTCGAAGGCCCCCTGCAGTTCCTTCGGGAAACGCCCCTCCTCCTCAAGCACGAGATGACGGCGCATTTCCACTATGGGCGTGACATGCTCGATGAACAGCGGGCAGTGTTCGTCACAGGCCCCGCAGGTCGTGCAGGCCCACAGGGCGGCATCGGTATGGATATCACCCACGAGCCTTACCCCTCCCAGCTCCTCATCACTCAGGCGTGCGGCAACCGCCAC
The DNA here is from genome assembly GCA_024645305.1 of Planctomycetales bacterium. GTDB lineage: Bacteria > 4484-113 > 4484-113 > 4484-113 > JAFGCY01 > JAHEFU01. The sequence goes on along the minus strand of JAHEFU010000050.1, from coordinate 12,692 downwards.
TCCACTCTCCGCGCTGTTTTCCTGCCCGCGGGCTTCCGCCAGTTTGAGAAGCAGGTCGGGAGTATGGGCGTAGAGCATTTCGCGTGTGCCGACAATGATGTGCTTGGGAGACAGGCTCTTGCCCGTGCGGTTTGCGGGACAGAAGTGGTCGCAGCGTCCGCATTCCGTGCAGCTGTAGGTGTCCAGCCAGTTGGCCCAGCTCAGCTGCTGCAGGTGGTGGACACCGAATTCCTCCAGGTCCTCATTCTCGAAGTCGATAGCCGGCAGCTGGCCGACAGGCTTGAGGTTTCTCAGGTAGACCGTGAAGAAGGATGTGATGACATGGAAGTGCTTGCCCAGCGGCAGCAGGTTCAGGAAGAAGAGCAGCGACAGGCAGTGGATCCACCAGTTAAGGGTGTATGTCAGAGCGGCATTGCCTGCGCTGAGCCTCATGCTCAGGGAGTTCTCAATGAAGGACATGGGGTGTGCGATCACATCCCCGCTGCTCACGGAGGCAGCATTCATCAGCATGTCCGTCAGCATCAGGGTGCCGATCAGCATCAGGATCAGCACCGCTTCAAAGCTCTGTGTTAGGCGCTTAGGCTTCAGTACCACGCGGCGGAAGATGGCATACAGCACCGCCACCAGCACCAGCACCTCAACCAGGTCACGCAGGAACAGGTATGGCCCGCCCAGCAGATCCCCACGTCCCAGCAGCGGAATATGCAGGTCTGCCGCCGGGAAGAATCCGGCAACGAGGAAGTGGGCCGTGTTGAGCATCAGCACCATGAATCCCCAGAAGATGGTGAAGTGCATCAGACCTGCGGAAAAGTCACCGCGCAATAGACGTGCCTGCCCGAGCACATTGACGAGCACACCCAGGAGGCGCGTCCCGACATGGCCCCGTGAATCATTCGACTGCGCGGCCTTGAGCACGCTGATTCTGGAGTTGATGGAGCGGAAGAAAAAGACCATCGCCGTGATAAACACGACGCTGTAGATGATGGTGTGTACAGCCATGTATGTGCTTCCTGCCTGGCTTGCCGGTACCTTACAGCCTCATGCCGTTACCTGCAGCCACCCTGATTATAGTGGCTTCAGGCGAAGACCGGAACCTTGTCCGCCGGTTCGCGGGTCAATACCGCATTCACACCGATGCGCCGGTGCTCCGTTGCCATCAGGCTGGCACAGAGATCCGCTTCCATCTGGCCGATATCCTCGTAATCAGCCAGGATTTCGCGGCGCTCTAGCTTTGACCATTCGGCCACATACTTGCCGACTGCCTTGACCGCCAGGGGAGCAAGAGGCTTTCCGAGCTTGAGCACATCCTTGACCGCCTTCTTCCCAAGTGCCTTTAGAGCGTCCTGATCGTCTGCCTTACGCAGGGCGCTGGCTTCCCTGGCGATGTCATCGTGCAGTGCTCTGTAGCGACTCACGTCCATCCGGGCCGCAAGCTCCGCCTCCAGAGAATCCAGCAGTTCCTGCCTGGCCTGACGGCCTGCATCATCCGCCGCGAACTCCTTGTTGCGCACAGGTGCCTCATCACTCGTGGCCAGATCCAGGGCAGCGGTCATCAGCAGGGGCTCACTGGCCTCCACGTAAGCGCTGCGGGCGGCTTCCCACTGCTCCGGCGGTGTGCTGCGATCCGGCGGATCCGCTGTTGCAACCACCTTCTGCACGATCCCCATCCGCAGCATATCCGCGGCCATGAGGCTGTTGCCTGTCTGCCCCATCCAGCGTGCCCTTTCGGGACCGCACTTCAGGAGCACATTGAGCACTCCGTTCCAGCCGGGAATGATCCCCAGATGTACCTCTGAAAGCTGGATCCGCACATCCTTGTCGCAGATGCCCCACTCCGCAAACAGTGGCCATTCCACGCTGCCGCCGTAGCGGTCACCCGTGAAGATCCCAACCGTACGCATGCGGGGCCAGAGCCCCTTCACACGGGTATCAAGTGAGGTGCCACGCTTCAGGTGGCTATGGATCGCATCCAGGTCGCATTCGCCCTGGAATTCAGTGATGTCCGCCCCGGCGTGGATGGCATCAAGGGTGCCATGGAAGATGCAGAAGCTCAGATCCTGAGTCTTTTCGAGCACTGATACCGCATCGAACATTTCCTGCATGCCCGTCGTATCAACGGCATGCATCCTGGCGGGATTGGGGTTCAGGTACTGCAGGCGTGCGCCCTGCCTGCCCTGGTAGCTCAGCTTGTCCAGGCTCACGTAGCCCTGGCTGCCCTGGTAGAGCCTGTCCATCTGCTCTGCTGCCGACATCCTGTTCCTCCTGAATGATGCTTGAACGCCGTCCGGGGCTGAAGATTATCATATGGTCCAATCCAGAGCCTGAGCTTGTTATCATAGGGCCGTGGAAATGCAGCCGGACAGCACGAATCAGAAACTGCGGGACTGGCAGTCCCGGATGAACTGGACCAGCGATGCCGAGCGCAACCTGTTCCTGCTGGCCTGTATCTGCTGCCTGCTGCTGCCTCCACTTGGCATCAGTACTCTCGGGCTGCTGCCGAGCATGCTCCTGCTGGCTAGCCATCTGGTACTGCTCCTGTACTGTGCGACCTGCGTGAAACGCCGATTTGCGATAGCCTCGAACGTGATCGTGATCACATCTCTCGTGAACTTCCTGCTTGCGCAGTACAGTGGCCTGGAACATCCTGAATTACTCGTGTATCTGTTCTGCATCCTGGCATTGCTCAGTCTGCCTTTCGGCATCCGGGGCTTTGTGCTTGCGCAGTCCAGGAGCCGCTCAGCCCTCTCCCTGACTGAACGGGATGAATTCCGTTGGCTGCTTACGGAAGCTCCACTGCTTGTACGCTGGAGATTCATGGAGCTGCTCAGGGAACAGGGCATCCTGCAGTAAGTCCACTGCACAATATTGGCAACCGCAATTGAGCTGCCCAGGCCCCATTACTGGAATTCCGGCTCTTTTCCGAGAATATAGTGTTATTTCATTGACAGTGCCGTGAAGCTAGGATATCATTCCTGCCGCGGGGTGGAGCGGTTGGTAGCTCGTCGGGCTCATAACCCGAAGGTCGCGGGTTCAAATCCCGCCCCCGCAACCACTCTTCCCCCAGCAGCCCGTATCAGCAACTTCTCACAAGCCCGTGCCACTTCAGTAGCGGATGGCGAAGTAAGGCGTATTTCCCCTGATGTATGCCGCCGCCGGCTTGCCGTCAACTACCGCGGCATCCGGGAACGAAGTGACAACGGCATCAATCAGCAGCGGCGTATCCCAGTTCAGTGCGCTGCCATCCTGGGCATGCACGGCCCTGAATTCATTGGCGGATTCCACATAGTAGACAATGAATGCCTTGCCCCCCGCAGCCGCCATGGAACAGTAGCGTCCCGCCTTCAGGGTGTCGTCAAGGATCTGTTCAGCACCCCAGCTGCTGCCCTGGGCATTCAGCGCACGGTGGAACCGCAGGTCCTGGCCATTCTTGTCATAGAAGCAGATCGCCGGATTGCCGCTGACAATGGCCATTGAACTCTCCGCACCACCGAAACCGTTGCCTACGAAGGATTCGGTGATCGAACCGGCACCACTCCAGTCCGAACCTGTGGCATCTGCTGATCGCTGGTAGAAGATTGTTGCGGCATTGTACTGCTGGATATGGGCAACGGCTGGACGCTGCTCAACATACAGCAGGCAACTGTGTCTCCCGGCGTTGTCATCGGACATCACGGTTGTCGGGGCCGGCCAGATTTCCCCAAAGGCATCATCGGACCGGATGTAGTCCAGGTTACCGGTGATCATGTCAAGGTAGGCAATGGCGGGTCGGCCGCCCACTTCAGTGAGTGAACAGCTGGTGCTGTTGACGGTCGGTGCGCCTCCGGCGATGATTTCGGGTGTTAGCCAGAGATTCCCGAATGCATCATCCGAACGCTTGAAGCAGACATAACCGTGGAATGCATTCAGTCCCCAGTGATAGGTCACCGCTGGATTGCCATTCACCACTGCCAGGTCGACATCCCCGCCCCACTGGCTGATATTGCTGACAATCGCGAAGGGGGTCCCCCATTCCGTGCCAAGGCTGTCAGTTGCCCTGGTATAGATCACGTCCTCGCCCTGCTCATCGAAGTATGCCAGGGCTGGATTTGCTGCTGCGTCAATCAGTGAGATGCTGATTTTGCTGCCACTCGTAGTGGTGTCAGCCGGATATATGTGCCAGAATTCGGCTCCCGGCAGCACCTCAATGCTGATACTGGCTGAATCGCTGGCATTTCGTGAATCCTTTACCTGGACACTGACTGTCTGCTGCCCGACTTCAGTGAGGGTATGGCTGTACAGCGGTGTGCCGCCACCCCAGGTCTCGAAACTGCCATTCCCGTCCAGGTCCCAGACATACGCCGTGATGTCTGCATCCTCATCCGTACTGCCTGAGGCATCCAGGACGACATCCAGCGGAGCTTCCCCGCTGAAGTGATCGACCGTCAGGTGGGCAACCGGATCATGCTGCGGTGGCACCCCGTCCAGGGTCACGGTCGTGCTGGCAGTGTTGCTGGCACCTTCATTGTCCGTCACCCGGACCTGCGGATGGTATGTACCGGCCCACTGGTAGTTGTGGTTCAGCAGGATCACCGCCGTGGGGGCCAGGAAGCTGCCGTCTCCTTCCGGGTCAAACTCGAACTGCACGATGCTCCCGTCGCTGTCATGGCTGCCGCTGGCATTGAGTTCGACAATCAGTGGTGCGGTTCCCGTGGCCGGGCTGGCCACCAGCTCCGCCACCGGGAATACATTGTCACTGGTTGCAGTGATGGTCAGGGAGGTTTCAGCGCTCATCCCGTCAGCGTCACTGACCCTGACCCACTGTTCATAGTTGCCCGGCAGCATGTACGTCACATTCATAGTCGCTGTCAGGCCTGAATCAAACTCAAAGACACTGGGGTCGTTATTCGTATCCCATTCATACCGCGTGATCTCGCCCAGGGGATCGGGATCATAACTGGCTGACGCATCAAACACCACGACCAGCGGCACATCGCCTGTTGTCACATTTGCACTGAGTTGCGCCACCGGCGGGTTGCTGCCGCCGCTGCCGCTGTCCAGGTCCACCTGCAGCAGGACTGAAGCGGCACCCTCTCTGGCGCTTGAGCTGTCAAAGGGCTTCAGCAGGTATTCGAAGATCCCTGTGGCCGCCCCCAGGTCCTCATCCACATAGCTGTAGGGCACGGGACGCAGGGGATCAATTGCAAGCTGGCTGCGCTCAACTGACATCGCTGAGCCTGGCAGCAGGGAATTTGGCAGCAGGCTGAATTCCGCTTCACCCGGCCGCCTGCGATACAGCATGTAGCCATCGAGCCGCTGTTGCCAGTGCTGGGCAATCGGAGTGATATCGCTGATGTTGATGATGCCGTCGGAGTTCCCGTCCACACGTGCCAGTTTCCAGTTGGCAGCCCCACTGCCCTCCAGCGGCGGATCGCCCGGTGGCACTCCTCCGTCGTCCAGCGGATTACCGGCCGGGAACATTTCCAGACCGCCGTGTAGGGATGCATCATCGTAGGCTACTGATCTGTTGAAATTGATGCCCAGTGGTGTGAGGTCGGAGATATTCACCTGGCTGTCAAGGTTGTAATCGCCGGCATTGACCTCATACCAGCCGATACCAACGGCAACTGGCAGCAGCGGACCCGTGCCGTCCGGGTCGTCCACATGCGCCGACAGGGCGAACACCATATTCGCGATGCCCTCCGGGGCAGCAGCAGGCTGGCGGACGGGATCCCTGCCCAGTCTGGCCAGCTCCGCCTGCAGGAATGATGACATATCACTGTAGGATGGCGGAATTGACTGCTCAGCATCAATGCCAGTGGCAGGCATTGTGTTGTCAGGAGCGCAGGAGTGTATAGAAGCTGCGAATAAGAGCAATATCAGCGTGCTAATAAAGTGTGACAGTCGCATGGGATCACCTCGCTTTCTGTCTCAGTTAGATTGTAACGCGAGATTGAATCATTGTTCAGATGCAACTCTTTTATGGAGTTAATTCAGCCAATTCCTGCATGGTAGGACTCAGGTATGCGCCCTGAGCGAAGCATTGCCAGGCAATCATCTCTGCAACACAGCATTTCTTTGAGGGCTACAGAACGGGACCGACACAGTACAGACTGCCATCTGAGCTGCCGAAATAAATCCTGCCATCCTCGGCAACCAGTGGCCCGCTGTCAACCAGGGCCGCGGTTGTATATGACCATTTGAGCGTCCCATCGGGATTCACCGCATGCATCTTGAAATCATCGCTGCCGACGTAAATGACCCCATTGCCGTCAATGGCAGGTGAACTGTCAATATCTGCGCCTGTGACATAGCTCCAGATTTCCGTGCCTGTCAGTGGATCAATGCAGTAGAGCTTGTCATCGCCACTGCCGATGTAAACTCGTCCATTTAAGCCGACGGCGGGAGAGCAGTTCTCGATGTAGTCACCCGCAGTGAAATCCCAGAGTATCGCCCCGGCAGGACTGACTGCGTGCAGCTGCCCATTGCTGCTGCCGACATAAATACTGCCATCAGCAGCGATTGCAGGACTGGAACGCACCCAGCCGCCTGTGTTGTACTTCCACTTCAATGTCCCGTCCGGATGGATCGCATTGAGCATGTTGTCCTTGCCTGAACCGACGTAGATCGTGCCGTCGCCTGCGATGGCCGGACTGCTGCGGACTTCCTCTCCGCAGGTGAAGCTCCAGGCGAGATTGCCTGCTGCATCAACGCAGTACAGCTTGAAGTCCTGGCTGCCGAAGATCACCCTGCCCTGTGAATCAATAGCCGGGGAACTCCTGATGATTCCGCCGGTCGTATAGGTCCATTTACTGCTGCCATCAGGGTTGACAGCATGCAGTTTGAAATCGTGGCTGCCTACGTAAACAGTTCCATCAGGGGCAATTGCGGGAGCTGTGAAAATGTCAGCCCCGGCTGTATATGTCCTTTTCTCAGTGCCATCTGGATTAAGGGCCACCAACTGACCATTGTAATTACCAAAGTACACGGTGCCGTCAGCCGCCATCACTGGATTGCAGCGGATCCAACTGCCTGTTGGATATGACCAGGCGAGACTGTTGGTGGCAGGTCCCGTTGCTGAGGCCCGGGAAATGTGCAGGTTGTTCATCCCGAAGCGCCACCAGTTGCTGCGACTGTCCGGATAGCCCGCAGCGGAGTTGCTCAGGGGACTCTGTCCAGCCGCATTGACGGCCTGCACTGTGTAGCTGTGTTCGTCCAGGTCGGGAATGCTGTCGTCGGCGTAGCTGTCAACCTGACCGACCGTGGCCAGTGGTGTCCCGCTGCCATCCCGGTAAATCCGGTACTGAGATGCACTGGCAACTGCTTCCCAGTCCAGCTGGATGCTGTCCCGGTATGTTCCGCGGCTGGCGGTCAGATTCTGGGGTGCGCCTGGTTCGACCAGCTTCAGGCTGCCTAACTGCGGACCGCTGAGTGGGCCTGCACCCAGGGCAGTGTAGGCTGCAATCCAGTACTGATGTTCAGCATAGTCCGTCAGGCTGGCGTCTGCGTAAGTCTCCAGCTCTCCCACGGTTGCCAATAGACTCGTTTCACTGTCACGGTAAATGTTGTAACCCTCTGCATACTCAACTGCCTGCCACTCCAGGCTGACGTGGTCTGCAATGGTGCCGTTACTGGCCGAGAAGGCCTGGGGTGCTGCCGGAATGATTCCTGCACTGCCCGTTGCCTGGGAACTGCGGGGACTTTCACCGGCGGCATTGACCGCGGTGACTTCGTAGACATGCAGGCCTGGCAGGCTGACAGCGGTATCCAGCAAAGAGATGTCACTGGTTTCGGAGAAGTGTGTTGCGGATTCATCCCGGTACAGGCGGTAGCCATCAACGTTGGCAACAGCGGCCCAGTCCAGCTGGATGGCCTGCTCAACGGTACCCTGGCTGGCCGTCAGCCCCGCCGGCACGGCTGGAAGCTCCATACTCCAGCCTTCTGCACTGTCACTCCACGCCGATGTACCCCCATCAATCAAGGCAGCGACGCGGTAGAAGCGGTGCTGCCCCGCTTCCACATCCGTATCGCTGAAGGTCAGCGTGCCTGCGTCGCTTGTTCCAATCTCGTCATAGATCGTCATGCTGAGCTGGCGCCGCTGGATTACATAGCCTGTAGCTCCCTCAACAGCACTCCACAGCAACATTACTTCTCCGGGCAATGTGCCCTGGCTGGCTGTGAGGTCAAGCGGGCGCAGGGCAGAGGTGAAGATCACATCATTTGACACAGACCCGCTACTGCCGTCAGCGACGTCAACGGGCACCACGTGCAGCGTGTCGCCATCCTCCAGACCATTGATGGTTAGGTTATAGCTAAGAGCCAGGGATCCCGGCAGCGCGGTTCCCTGCTGCTGGTTAATGCTGCCGACTTCCGAGAATTCCGCTGGGTTATTGCTGTGTGCCCGGCGCACGCTGTAATGACTGACGGCATTTCCGAAATTTGCGCCAATGGGGGTCACGTCCGCGATTGTGATCAGACCATTTCCATCACCATCGGCCAGCCGGGCCCTGTGCCAGTCTTCAGATTGCTGTGACTTTCCGATATGCAGGCCGATGACCGTCAGGTCAGAGATGTTCACCTGGCTGTTCTGGTCGTAATCACCGATGCTGCGATAATGCCAGTTCAGGTCTGCACTATCCGCGGTGGTGGATGTGATTGTGAGGTCAGCCACCATGTTGTTGATTCCATCGGGGGCGGATCTGACCTGCCTGTTACTGGTCCTGATGCTTTCCTGCAGCGCGCTAAGCAGTGCACTCCAGAGTTCGGGATCAATTCCTGCATTGTCAGCAGAAGGCCCAGCAGGATTGTCTGTCTGCGGGCTGAAGTACTCCACTGGCTGGACCTGCTGCACGGTTCTCAGGGAATCCCCCGTCTGCCCGGATGTACAGGACAAGCCAGCCACCGAGATGGACAGCAGCAGGCAGCAGGCGAAACCAATGGTTGCAATTCGGTGAATGGTCATGACTAATTGTATGACTATGAAAATCGCCACGTAAATACATTTTGAATCAATACAGCAAATTATTCCAGTTGCAGGGTAGTAACAGTGTCAGTATTTTCAAGAATAAACCGGCGAGGTAAGGACAGGAAATGAAGATGCTCGGAACATTTTTGGCTATAGTCTTACTGGTACCGTTTGGTGCCACAGCCCAGGAGGAATCGGATATGAGTGATGCTGCATCCATGCACAATGAAATCACGACCAATGGCTACTATATGCACACGGCGGTTAACACGGATTTCGCAACAACCGTTGAGAACGTGCGCGCAGCCCTTACGGATGAGGGTTTCGGCATCCTGACTGAAATCGACTTCTCCGCCACGATGAAGACCAAACTGGACAAGGACACCCCACCCTGCCTGATACTCGGAGCCTGCAATCCGCCTTTTGCCTGGGAAGTCTTCCAGAGCGAACCATGGATTGGCGTGGAAATGCCCTGCAATGTGGTTATTCGCCAGCAGGCTGACGGCAGCGTGGAGGTTGCCATCAAGAACCCCGGAATGCTGGTTGAAGCAACTGGCAATGCGGAACTGACTGAACTGGGAGTCGAGCTGACGGCTCGCGTGATCCGTGTACTGGAAGCTGTCGCCAAATAGCAATCAGATCCAGTCCGCAATCACATGCAGGCTGTTCATTCCAGGGATGGAGGGGCAGCTCTTCCCTGCTGTCCGGCATATTCCCGCGTGCCATTCGTGGGACATACCGTACCAAGACAGGCCTTTTGGCATTGCGTTGCGCGGCTTGCTGCTGTATCTTCTGCTCGTCGATCAGCCTATTGGTGATAGACCGACAAAACAGCTTTACGGAGTAATAGTCATGAGTGAGAATGCAGCAATGATGCAGAACCAGTTCACGGAGAACGGGTTCTACTTCCATACCGTCGTCAACACGGACTTCGCCAGCACTGTCGAGAATGTCCGTACCGCCCTGCCTGAGGAAGGTTTCGGCGTGCTTACCGAGATTGACTTCTCTGGCACGATGAAACTCAAGCTGGACAAGGACATCCCGAACTGCCTGATCCTCGGGGCCTGCAATCCGCCCTTCGGCTGGGAAGCATACCAGAGTGAGCCCTGGATCGGAGTGGAACTGCCCTGCAACGTCGTGATCCGTGAACTTGACAACGGAAAGGTGGAGGTCGCCATGAAGAATCCCGCCCTGCTGGTAGAGTTCACTGGCAACGAGGAACTGCGTCCGATGAGCGAGGACATCAAGGCCCGTGTGCGCCGTATCATGTCGGTACTGGCCAGCAAGTAGATCGAGCCCGGACGGGAAGCGGCCTGTTCAGCCCTCATCGAGGCTGGCCAGCCGCTTCTCCAGCAGTTCCTGCTGCGAACAAGCACTGCAGCCACTGCCGCAGGCCGATCCGCTGTCCGGACGTCCGAGCTGCAGCAGGTGCCTCAGCAGGAAGTAAGCAGCCAATGCCACTATGGCAGCCGTGATGATCCATTGGATTACGATGTCGGTCATGCCAGCCCCGGGAACAATTTGCTGCCCACCTGGTAGAAGACCAGGCAGGTGATGTAGGCCAGCGCCGTCATGTAACCGACCATTACCAGGGGCCACTTCCAGCTGTTGGTCTCGCGCTTGACAACAGCCACAGTGCCCATGCACTGGCAGGCCAGGATGAAGAAGATGATGATGTTCAGGGCCACGAGCGGGCTGTATACACTCTCGCCCGTCTGTGCATGCTTCTCGTTGCGGATGGCATCCATCAGGCTGACACTGGTTTCATCAGCATCGCCAACGTTGTAGACAATGGCCATCGTGCTGACGAACACCTCGCGCGCGGCAAAGCTGGCCAGCAGGCCAATTCCAATCTTCCAGTCGAATCCCAGTGGCTCGATGACAGGCTCCATGGTCTGTCCCAGCCTTCCGGCAATGCTGCTGCGCAGCATCTCCCCCGATTCCTGGCTACCGAGATCCACCAGCCGCGCCTGCAGGGCATCGCCGCTGAGGCTGGCTTCGGCAGTACTGCGCAACTCATCGTAACGGCTCGCCATCGATGTGTCATGCGGGAAGTAGGCGATGAACCAGAGAATGATGTTGATTGCAAGGATGATTGTCCCGGCCTGGGTCACGAACATCCGCCCGCGTTCCCACACAGAGTTCAGCACGGTTTTCCAGTTGGGCAGGCGGTATGGCGGCAATTCAATGATGAATGCCTGCTGGCGGCCCTTCAGTACTGTCATGCGGAAGGTCTTAGCCACGACCAGGGCGGCAAGGATGCTGAACAAATAGGCACTGAGCAGGACGAATCCCTGGGTGGTGAAGCCGGCAAACAGCGGAGTGGCTGGGATCAGGGCACCGATCATCAGGGCATAGACCGGCAGGCGGGCGCTGCAGCTGGTAAGTGGCACGGCCATGATTGTTGCCAGCCGGGTGCGCGGATCACTGATGTTGCGTGTTGACATGATGGCTGGAATGGCGCAGGCAAAGCCACTGAGCATCGGGATGAAGGCGTGACCTGTCAGTCCGAAGCGCCGCATGTGGCGGTTCATCACGAAGGCCGCACGGGCCAGGTAGCCGCTGTCCTCCATCAGCACGATGAACAGGAACAGCAGGACTATCTGGGGCAGGAAGATGAGCACTGCCCCCACCCCGCTGATGATGCCGTCCGTGAGCAGGTCCCGCAGGGGTCCGGCTGCCATGTTGCCTGCGACTGTCCCGGCGGTAGCCAGGGTAAGTGCGTCAATGGCATCCATGAATGGCCCGGCCCAGGTATAGATGCTCTGGAACACCACAGCCATGATGCCGATGAAAATCGCCAGCCCGAATACGGGGTGCGTCAGTACGCGGTCCACCTTGTCACTGCGGCTGGTACTGAACTTCTGCCTTGATACCTCACGGGTGGTGTTCACCACGCTGCGGATCCAGGCATAGCGCCCCAGGCTCTCGGATTCGACCCATTTGACACCGGCCCATTCCAGTTCAGCCCTGAGTTTTCCCACAGTCTCCCGGATACCGGGCAGGTCGATCATCCGGTTGGTGCCCCGCCGGTCCAGCAGCAGTTCCACCGCGATCTGGCGCAGGATACGCCGTTCCATCGGCTTGTGTCTGCCGATTTCAGCGGCGAGATGCTCAATGGCAACGAGCACCTTTTCCCCGATGCTCCAGGGCAGGTCCTCGCCGGCCTTGCCGACCGCCTGGACTATGGCGCGCTTGAGTTCTGTCACTCCCTTGTATGTCGGGGCCACCGTTTCGATGACCGGACGTTCGAGGTGCTGTTCGAGAATGCTGCGTTCCACGGGATTCCCCATGCTGGCAGCCTCATCATTCATTGTCAGGGCAATCACTGAGGGCAGCCCGAGGTCCATAACCTGCGTGGCGAAGTACAGGTTGCGTTCCAGGTTGCTGGCATCCAGGCAGACCACCACCACATCCACGGGTTTTTCCGTCGCCATCAGTCCCAGCAGGACATCCCGCGCTATCCGCTCGACATCATTCGTCGGACGCAGGCTGTAGGCTCCGGGCAGGTCGATCACCTCAATACGGTGACCCTCGAAGCTGAACTGGCCTGCCTTGCGCTCCACGGTAACGCCCGGGTAGTTTGCCACTTTCTGCTTCAGACCCGTCAGGGCGTTGAAGAGTGTTGTCTTGCCTGTATTGGGATTGCCGACGAGCGCCACCCTGATGACCTGCTTCTGTTCCTCCACTAAGCTGGATGGACTGTCCTGGCTCGTCAGCATGCCTGCGCATCCTCCGGGAGCCCCATTGG
>JAHEFU010000235.1 GCA_024645305.1 Planctomycetales bacterium | reverse complement strand
TCCTGCAGATGGTCAACCACGGCATCTCCACCGGCGCACTGTTCATGCTTGTCGGTTTCATCTATGAGCGGCGGCACACCAGGCTGATTGACAACTTCGGCGGCCTGGCAGCCATCATGCCCGTGTACTACACATACTTCCTGATCATCATGCTCTCAAGCGTGGGCCTGCCGGCGCTCAATGGCTTCGTCGGCGAATTCCTGATCCTGCTCGGCACCTTCCAGGAGGACTGGCTGATGGCCATCATCGCCACTCTTGGCGTGATCCTGGCCGCAGTCTATCTGCTGTTTATGTTCCGCCGGATGTTCTTTGGCGAAGTGACGCATGCCGAGAACCGCACGCTCAAGGACCTCAATCCGCGGGAGCTGATTGCCATCACTCCACTGGCTGTGCTGACACTCGTCATCGGAGTCTTCCCTTCGCTGTTCTTCAGCAGGATCACCCCAACCAGCGAGGCCTTCGTCAGCGTGGCACGCAGTTTTGATGACGGGGAATTCGGGACAACGACAGCCCTGGAAGTCACTGACAAGCTTGGCAACACCCTGTATCTCGAATCTGACGGAGGCGCGCTGTGATTCTCGCACTGCAGACATCGATCCGCGCGGAGCATCTCCAGAGCCTCGACTGGAACCTGGTGCTGTCTATGGCCCCGGTGCTGATCCTCACCATTGCCGTGATGGTGCTGCTGCTCGTGGACTTCTTCGGGCGCGGACAGACCGGACCGGAAGGGGGCATCAGCCTGGGCAAGGCCTCCACGATCACCCTGGTGGGTACGGTGGCTGCGCTGTTGAGCACTCTATTCACCTGGAACTGGCTCAATGGCCTGGCGGAGGGCCCGGCCTACGGTCTGTTCCGCACCTGGGGTCCGACCAGCACCAGCCTGCGCTGGGATGCGGCACCGTCCTTCATGGTGGACCACTTCTTCCTGTTCGTCTGCCTGCTGGTCTGCGTGGTTGTCATCATCACGAGCCTGAATTTCATTCCCTTCCTGCAGCGCAAGGAGCGTTACCACGCTGAGCTGTTCCCGCTCCTGCTGCTCAGCGCGATCGGCATGATGCTGATGGCCGGCAGCCGTGACCTGATTGTGACATTCATGTCACTGGAGCTGCTCTCCCTGCCGCTGTATGTGATGTGCGGTCTCAACGAGAAGAACCACCTCAACAAGGAAAGCTCGCTGAAATACTTCCTGATGGGAGCATTTGCCAGCGGCTTCTTCGTGTTCGGTGCAGCGCTGATTTACGGCATGGTGGGCCATCTGAACTACACTGCGATCAGTGGCTACATTACGGTCTCAGTGGCCTCGGTGGACCCGGTGTTACTGATCGGCATCGCGCTCGTGGGCGTGGGCATTGCCTTCAAGCTGGGCATGGTGCCCTTCCACGCCTGGGTACCCGATGTGTACCAGGGTGCCCCGACTCCGGTGACAGCCTTCATGGCAACAGGTGTGAAGGTTGCGATGTTCGCCGCCGCCACGCGCATCGTCATCGAGTGCCTGCCACAGTTGCAGGTCGAGCTCTGGCGCGATGCGCTGGTCCTGTTCGCTTGCCTGTCAATGCTCGTGGGCAACCTGTTCGCCCTGCACCAGATGAGTGCCAAGCGCCTGCTGGCCTTTTCCGCAATAGCGCATACCGGTTACCTGGCCCTGGGCATGGTTTCCGGCACGCCCGCCAGTGGCAGTGCGGTGCTGTTCTACCTGGCAGGCTACACCTTCGCCAGCCTCGGCGCTTTCCTGCTGATTACCTGGATGGCACCTGACGGGCAGGATGACGTGTTCCTCGACCAGATGCATGAACTGTGGCAGAAGACACCCAAGGCGGCGATCTGCCTTGCCATCCTGCTCCTCAGCATGGGCGGCTTCCCGCTCACGGCGGGCTTCATCGGCAAGTTCGTGGTCTTCCGCGAAGCCTGGCTGGCCGGCCTGAGTGGTGTCGTCATTTTCGCCCTGCTGAATTCGGCAATGAGCTTCTACTACTACCTGCGCTTCGTGATCGCTATGTACATGACGCCGGCGGTCCCGGGTGAAGCCACGCTCAATCCGCAGAAGATGCCTAACAGTTACGTCTTCAGCACGGTCCTGACCGTTGCCATGACCATTCTCCTCGGCGTGTTGCCGCAGATCCTGCTGGGGATGCTGGATCTCACCAACCTCGGCGGCTGAGTAGCACCCGAGCTACAGTTCGTCTCCTGCTGCATCCAGCAGGCAGCGCCTGAGCATGTCCGTGCAGTTCTGTCCGCTCTGCCTGCTGAGGATCTTCGCGATATTGATGATATTCAGCACCTTCTCGGAATTGTCAGCATGCACTTCCAGGCGGTCGCCGGAGATTTCCCAGTCCAGCAGGGCCTCCCGCTGGTCGGAGATCTTGCCTTTGTGGTTCTCGAAGATCAGTTCCCCTTTCTCCATCACTTTGGCAATGGCATCCGTTTCACCGTCAAACTGCAGGCTATAGCGGCACTGCTTCACTGTCTTGCTGATATTTTTGTCCTGCTCCGACAGTTCGAACAGGTCCAGTGCGAAGTGCCGCGGTGCACTGTTCTCGCGGATCTGCTCAAGTATGGCCAGCATTTCCCTGCGTTGCCAGGCCACTCCATCCTTCATCTCGATATCCAGCAGTTCGCTGTCGGCCCGCACGCCCAGTGACAGTGCCGGCCCGAAGCTGACCTTCGGTTTGGGGCTGAAGCCTTCGCTGTAAGCCGTGGGGAACTGCACCCGTCGCAGCTGCTTGAATACGAAGCGCAGCAGGTCGCGGTGTGAGATGTACTTCAGCACCTCGTCCTTGGCGTAGCGCAGGCGCAGGCGCTGGCGCTGTTTCGCTTCAGACATTCCAGCCGGCCTCCCCGGGAACCCAGTTGCTGCGCGCGTCAAAGGGCAGGGGAGCGATCCCCGCCTCCAGCTTTAGCCGGAGCAGCCAGGCCATCATCTCCGCATTGTCAAGGCAGTGCCGCGGCTGCGGTACGGCCAGCTGCACCCCCAGTCCGGCCGCCCGCCGGGCAAAGGCCGTGCGGATGAAGCCGTTGATGGCAACCCCGCCGGAGAGTGTGATGAGCTGCACCGCATGCTCCTCCACGGACCGTTCCATCTTGAACCACAGGGATTCCACCACGGAACTGAACAGGGCGGCAACGAGTGAGGCCCGTTGCGCCTCCGTATATGCCGCACCGTCATCGGCATTGCGGATCTTGTTGCGCACGGCGGTCTTCAGACCGCTGTAGCTGAACTTGTAACCGTACTTGCGCGAGCGCATCGGCACCGGCAGTTCGAATTCACCTGCGTAGTCCGCGGCATCGCTCATGCCGGGATGTTCGCGGGCCAGCTTCTCCAGGCTGGCCCCGCCGGGATATCCCAGCCCGAGCATGGCGCTGACCTTGTCCAGCATTTCGCCCACCGCATCATCCTGGGTCTGGCCTAGCAGTGCAATGTCTTCAATCCCGCGCACAAGGAACAGCTCGGTATGCCCGCCACTGATGAGGAGCGCCACATGTGGGAAGGTGATCTCGGCAAGGCCCAGTCCGGGGGTTTCCGCCGTACCCATGAATGGGCTGAAGATATGTCCCTGCAGGTGGTTCAGGCCGTAGAGCGGAATGTCGTAATGGGCCGCCAGACCCCGGCAGAAGTTCACTCCGGCCAGCAGGCAGCCGGGCAGGCCCGGGCCACTGGTGACACCCAGATGTGACAGATCACCGGTCAGGGCCGGGTCGAGCTTCCCCCAGAGCTGGGGCAGGTCGCTTAAGTGTGTGCGCGCAGCCAGTTCAGGTACGCAGCCGCCATAGGGAGCATGCAGCTCCACCTGGCTGGACAGCAGGGAGGCCTGCATGCGGCCGGAGCTGTCGCACAGGGCGATCCCGCTTTCATCGAAACTTGTCTCCACGGCGCAGATCATCGCGGATATTCTATCTGTAGGCAGGGCGGCTCAGCGGCCCCTGCCACCGTTCAGGGACGAATGGGCTATGTAATGACACGACTGTGCTGGATCGCGCTGCTCACCTTGGCAGCAGACGTACTGCAGCGCCTGCAGTGAACACAAATTTGCATCCTGCTAAACTCGCGTAGTGCGCATCTGCCTGACAATCCTCCTTGCCGCTGTCCTGCTGCATGCACCAGTCAGTGCCAACGACTATGCCTATGAGTCTTCTTCCATAGGGCTGGACAGTTCCGGCTACCCGCAAAGCATGCTCGACGGAACGCCCGTGACCTACAACTGGGACGGGTCCTTCCGGGAACTTGGCCTGCGCCGCAACAACACATCGCTGTACATCG
>JAHEFU010000234.1 GCA_024645305.1 Planctomycetales bacterium | reverse complement strand
TGACTCCGCAGCACCTGCAGGCTGATAGCGCCCGAACTCCAGCTTGAAGTCCAGCAGCTTCACACCCTGCGACAGGTAGATCTCACGAAGGTTGTGCCCGATTGTCAGCGCCATGTAGCGGATCCGGGCCAGCTCCTCGTATGTTGCCAGTCCCATCAGCACCGCGATCGGTTCTGTGAAGAAGGGATCATGCAGGGCGTCATCCTTGTAGCAGATCTCATACAGCGGCGGATCGCAGGCAGTGCCCGCTTCGATGCCATAGCGTCTGCAGAGGCTGCCATGAGCCTCGTAGCGGATGATCACTTCCACGGGGATGATCTGCACATTCTTCACCAGCGCATGATTGGCATCCAGTACTTCCAGGAAGCTGGTCTCGATGTGCATCGCATTCAGGCGGCCCATCAGCAGTGCGCTGACGGCATTGTTGATCGCGCCCTTGCCCAGCGAACTGCCGCGCTTGGTTGCATCAAACGCGGTCAGGTCGTCCTTGTACTCCATGATCAGCAGATCCGGGTCATCCGTGCGGAACAGGCGCTTGGCCTTGCCCTCGTAGAGCATCTCTCCCTTGCTGTGGCTCACTTGTCTTCTCCCTTGTCCTTGTTGTCATTCTCATTCTTTGCGGCACCGTCGGCGGGTTTGCGCGACGGACTGCGGCGCCTGCGCCGGCGCGGCTTGGCACTGGCCTTTTCCTTCCCGTCCTCACTTGCAGCCGGCTTCTCCGGTGCCGCAGGTTTAGCCTCCGGCTTCGGTTCAGTCTGCTCCCGCGACTTTTCCTTATCCTGCCCGCTGTCCTTTTCTTTTATTTTGGAGCTGCCCCGCCCGCGACCCGAGGAACGTGAGGACTGCCGGCCCCGCTCCTGGCCGGTTTTCTTCTTCTGGTGTTCCGCTTCACCCAGCGTGTCATCCCCCTGGCCCTTACCGCCCTTGCGGCTGAGCACGACGCTGGAGGACTCGAAGTAGTCCGAGGCCCGCTCGCTGATGTTCTGGATCGCCCCGGTCTCAACCGCGATGGAATCAATGTTGCCAAGCTCACTGCGTGTGATGCGTTCGAGCTTTTCATCCTGGTGCTGCCCGCGGCCCCGGCCCCGGCCCCGGCGTGGCGCCTGCACCGGCTTGACCTCACCGCTGCCCTTCTTCCCGTCACTCAGCCCGACCCGCTCGAAGAGCTTGTCCACATGTTCCAGGAACGGGTCGATCGTGAACAGGCGGGAGATCTGCGCGGTGTCCAGGTGGCTGCGTACGTCGCGGTCATTGAGCAGGGCATCCAGCAGCGGGCTGCGGTCCTCCCAGCAGCGCATGGCATTGCGCTGCACCATCGAGTAGGCATCCTCACGGCTGACACCGGCCTCGGTCAGGGCCAGCAGCACACGCTGGCTGAAGATCAGGCCCTTTGTCATGTAGATGTTGCGGTTCATCTGCTCCGGTCGCACCACCAGGCCGCTGACCACGGTTGTCAGCTTGTCCATCATGTAGTCCACGAGGATGCAGGCATCCGGCAGGATCACGCGCTCGGCGCCGGAGTGCGAGATGTCCCGCTCATCCCACAGCGCCACGTTCTCCAGGGCGGTCACGGCGTAGCCGCGGATCACGCGGGACAGTCCGGTGATCCGTTCGAGCAGGATCGGGTTCTTCTTGTGCGGCATCGCGCTTGAGCCCTTCTGCCCCTTGGCGAAGGGTTCCTGCACCTCACCGATCTCCGTGCGCTGGTAGCTCCTGAGGTTGACGGCGATCTTCTCCATCGTGCTTGCCAGCCCCGCCAGCACCATCACGAAATGCGCATGCCGGTCCCGCTGCACCACCTGGTTGCTGACGGGTGCACTCTGCAGTCCCAGTTTGCGCAGGATCTGCTCCTCGAGGTCCGGCGGGATATGGGCGAAGTTGCCAACTGCGCCGCTGAGCTTGCCCACGGCTATGCCGTCAATCGCCATGGCCAGGCGTTCCTCATGGCGGTTCAGTTCGTCGTACCACACCAGCAGCTTGAGGCCGAATGTTGTCGGCTCGGCATGCACACCATGCGTGCGGCCCATCACCGGTGTATGGCGGAATTCCAGGGCCCGGGCCCCGAGGGCCTTGCGCAGGCTGATCAGCCCCTCCTCGATCAGCTGGCCGGCTTCCTTGATGATCAGGCACTGGGCCGTGTCCACAACATCATTGGAAGTCATGCCCTTGTGGAAGTATGCGCTGTCCTCACCGATGTAGTCCGCCACCGCCGTATTGAAGGCGATCACGTCATGGTGCACCTGCGCTTCGATTTCATTGATGCGCCTGAGTTTGTAGTTGGCGTTCTTCCTGATGCGTTTCCAGGCATCCTGGGGAATCTCCCCGCGCTCGGCCCAGGCCTCGCAGACCGCCAGTTCCACCTTGAGCCAGGTGTCAAAGCGGTACTTGGCGGTAAACATGCGGCCCATCTTCGGCCGCGTGTAGCGTTCGATCATCCATTGCTCCGGATGAGTCCGCCCGGGCCACCCACGACCAGGGCGGGCACAGTTATTTATTTATTGTCTCCAGCGACGGGCACGGATGGCGTGGTGCCTACTTTCCTGACAGCTCCTGCTGCAGTTTGGCACTGTCACGCCTGTTATTCTCGCGCAGCTCATCCCTGAATTCCGTGAGCTTCTGCTTCACCGCAGGCCTGCCGATCGCCACATGCTGGACCGCCAGCAGGGCGGCATTGCGGCCGGCGTCAATTCCCACACAGGCCACGGGGATACCGGGGGGCATGTTGACTATCGAGTACAGGGCATCCTGCCAGATCCCGCTGTTCATGGCGGGCACTCCGATCACCGGCATGGTGGTCAGCGCCGCACAGACACCGGGCAGGTGTGCACTCTTGCCTGCGACTGCAATCACACTCACGCAACCGGCGGCCTCCGCCTCCGGCACCAGCCGGGCGAGGCGCTCATGGTCGCGGTGCGCGCTGCAGACTGCGATATGGGCCGTGATGTCGAACTGCTCAAACACCGGAAGCATCTGTTCAGCGACTGCCTTGTCGCTGATGCTGCCCAGCACGACCAGTACATCCAGATTCTGCGGTAGATGCGTATCACTCACGCGCAGATTCTACTATGTTCCCGGCAGCCTTCCCGAAAGCGCATCCCAATTTGGGGCAGGCGAAAAAAAAGAACCCGGCCGTAGCCGGGTTCCTGGGTTCCTTTTTGGTCATCCCGCAATCAGAACTTCATGCCGAGGCGGATCCCGAGCTTCTCAACCTCAGGGCGCTCGAACAGGATGTTCCAGTCGATGCGGCCATCATCGCCGAGCAGCCACCAGTTCGGGATCGGGTTCTTCTCGATGATCTCAGGGATCTTGAAGTCGATCGGGTCACCGATGGTCACTTCAACGTCCGTCACGTCGGACCAGTGGATGTTGCCGTTGACCGCGATCGTGAAGTAGGCCCGGTCGTTGTCGTTCACCGTATCGGTGAAGAAGTTGTAGAGGTCGACGTGACCTTCCGGGAACGGGCCGTACCACTGGTAGTTGACGTCCTCGTAGTTGCTGTAGGCCACGTAGTAGGCGGCATTGTCAGCCTCACTGCTGTTGAAGTCGGTCTCGAAGCCGATGTGCTTGATGATCGCTCCCTCAGGGATGTCCTTCAGGCCAAAGGTCACATAGCTCATGCCACCGAAGGCCGCCGGGAAGTTGATGTAGTCCTTGCCGTCATCCTCGAAGTTGTAGACGCCTGCGCTCTTGGCGACGAGCTTGGTCTCGTCCAGGTCGTTGACACCGTACCCGACACTCTGGTGCAGGCCCAGCCAGACGCTGAACCAGTCGATCATGTCCCCGATGCCGTCCCACTTCTGCCATTCGCTGGAGGTCTTTTCCAGAGAGGACATCTCGTCACTGGTGATCATCTGCTCGATGAGAGCCTGCTGGTCGGCCGCGCTGTCACCGGTGTTGCTGGTGTCCATTACGCTGCCGCCTCCGCAACTGGTGGCCATGATGGCCATGCCGCTGATCACGATTCCTGCAATGCTGTTTCTAATCTTGCCGTTCATGTCTGTGAACCTTCTCTAATGTATTTGGGGTCTCACAGTCGAAACCATAAGTATTACCCGGCCCCCTTTCAAACTAAACACAAATGCGTACAGAAAGAAAAAAGGAACCCCGCCGTAGCGGGGTTCCTGGTTTAGTGCTGACAGATGCTGCTTAGAACGCGATCTGCAGGGAGATGCCGATCGGCTCGATCTCGGGACGCTTCCAGAAGATATCCCAGTCAACCTTGCCATCCTCACCGAGCAGCCACCAGTTCGGGATCGGCTGACGCTCGTA
>JAHEFU010000049.1 GCA_024645305.1 Planctomycetales bacterium | reverse complement strand
GCGCATGTCAAAGTCAGGTTGTCCACCGATTTCGCGGATGAACTCCACAGTGTCTTCGATGATTGTCAGGTTGCGCAGGCCGAGAAAGTCGAACTTCACCAGACCCGTATAGGGCACAGTGTCCATGGCGTACTGGGTCACACAGAGGTCACTGTCCTTGTGCGGCTGCACCGGGACGAAGTTGGACAGTTCATCCGGTGCGATTACCACTCCGGCAGCATGCACACTGTGGTGTGCGGCAATACCCTCGAGGGCCTTGGCATCCTCGATCAGCTCCCGGATCTCATCATGGTCCCGGATCAGCCTGCGCAGTTCATCACTGGCGGCGACGGCTTCCTCGAGCCGCGGGTCCAGGCCGTGGATTTCCTTGGCAACCCGGTCAGCGAACTGGTACTCCAGGCCCTTCGTGCGGGCCACTGCCTTGAGTACGGCCCGGGCCTTGAGCCGGGAGTATGTCACGATCAGTGCGGTGCGGTCCGCACCGTACTTCTGCTTGACATGTTCAATCACCTCATCGCGGCGCCGCATGCAGAAGTCAATGTCAATGTCAGGCAGCTCAATGCGCTCCGGATTGAGGAAGCGCTCGAAATAGAAGCCAAACTTGATGGGGCAGAGGTCAGTGATTTCGAGGGCGTATGCCACCACGCTGCCTGCGGCGGAACCACGGCCCGGCCCGACCGGGATGTTGTTGCTGCGCGCCCATTGGCAGAATTCCGCACAGATCAGGAAGTAAGTCGTGAATCCCTTGGGGATGATCACGCTGAGTTCATATTCAACACGTTCACGCAGCTCCGTTGTCACCTCTCCGTAGCGCTTGACCAGTCCCTTGTAGACGTCATGGCGCAGCAGCGTGTCAAAGCATTGCTGGTGCTCAACTGTACTGGCCAGCTCTCCGTCCAGTTCACTGGCATTGAACAGGGCGACAAGTTCATCAGCGCTGACAGGATTCTCAATCCCCCGTGTGCCGGCATCCAGCGGATTGTCCAGCAGCCAGCCGCGAAGTTTTGCAATGTCCTCCAGCGGTATGGTGAAGCGTGGGAAATGTACCTGCTCCAGATCCAGTTCCAGGTTGCACATGTCCGCCACCGCTCGGGTGTTGGCCAGTGCTTCAGGGTATTCCGTGAACAGTTCCTGCATTTCCTCGCGGGTCTTGATGTAATAGTCCGGACCCGAGTACTTCAGGCGGTTGGTGTCAGTCAGGAGCTTCTTGTCACGCAGGCAGAGCACGCAGTCATGTGGCTGTGCATCACTCTGGTGCACATAGTGGTTGTCATTCGTGGCTACTAGCCTCAGACCCCGGCGCCTTGACATGTCAGAGGCCCACTGGCGGAAGGGTTCCTCGATGTCAATTCCGTGGTTCTGGATTTCGAGGAACAGCCTGTCCTCGCCGAATATTGAGAGATACTCCTCGAGGGCCCTGCCTGCACTGTCCTCGCCCTCACGGTGGAAGCGGCTGGCGACGACGCCTGCGGGGCAGGCTGTCAGGGCGACCAGTCCTTCATTGAACTCCCTGATGGTATCTACGTCCACCCGGGGCTTGTAGTAGTAACCATGGGTATGGGCAATTGAGGTGAGGTGCATCAGGTTGCGGTAGCCGGTTTCATTCATAGCCAGCAGCACGAAGTGGAAGCGCACGCGATCCAGTTCCTGATCCTTGTCAGTCAGGCGGCGCGAGGCCACATATACCTCGTTGCCGATGATTGGCTTGATGCCCGCCCTGTGCATCTTCGTATAGAACTCCATGGAGCCATACATCACTCCATGGTCAGTCAGGGCATAGCTGTCAAACTGCAGTTGCTTGAGCCTGGCCGCAATGTCATCGATGCGCGCGATACCGTCCAGCAGCGAGTATTCACTGTGGTTATGCAGATGTACGAAATCCGTCACTGATTCCTCTTCCAGGTTACGGGGCTCTGCCCCCGGGATGTCCCACCCGTTTTCCGCTCAGGCCCGGCGGCCATTACCTGATTATAACGCCAGCGCCTGCTGGATTGGCAGCCGGGCAAGGCCCTGCGGCGGTTTCAAATATAATCGGTTAAGGAGATTTGTGAATACACATGGCAATTCTAGTTGACAGGGAAACAGTCCGCCGGCATCTGGACTTTGACCAGGCTCTTGAACTGGCCAGACAGGCCTTCATCCACATCGCGCGCGGCGAGGCCTTCATCGGCGACCCGGGACAGCTGGGACATCGCAGCTCCGGGCGCAGCCTCAAGGGACATACCGCCACATATTCGGAAATCCCCGTGGTGGGAATGATCTCGAACTATTCATTCACCAACGATCAGGGCCGGCTGCAGAGCCAGGGCTATATCCTGATGCACAACTTCAGGAATGGCCAGCTGGCTGCAATCGTGGAAGCTTCCCTGATCG
The DNA here is from genome assembly GCA_024645305.1 of Planctomycetales bacterium. Lineage (GTDB taxonomy): Bacteria > 4484-113 > 4484-113 > 4484-113 > JAFGCY01 > JAHEFU01. The sequence goes on along the minus strand of JAHEFU010000049.1, from coordinate 12,872 downwards.
GACAGATGGCGCGGGCCTGCAATGCAGCGCTGGCCAGCTCCTACCTGATGCCGGCCAATGCACGGGTCCACACCGTTATCGCGGACCAGGTGAATGCCCGCCAGCTGGCCAGGGCAGTCTCGCGGGTGGCACAGCTGGAGGAATGTCGGCTGGTCTGTGATGGCAGCAGTGAGGAAATTGGCCTGCTGGCTGACTGGATCAGCAAGACCACCGGTGTCGGGACGATCCACGCCACAGACCTGCCCGCCGCTGTTGCTGATGCGGACATCATCACTATGGATGGCAGTTCGGCGGGCACGGTGCTGGAAGGAACATTCCTGCGACCGGGAACACATGTCAATTCACTGGGAGCTGCTGATGCCGAGGAGCGAGAGCTGGATACCTTTGCCGTCCAGCGCTGCCGCGTGGTCTGCGACCATACAGGGCACAGCCGCCATTGCGCAGGCAACCTGCTGGCGGCCATAGCAGAGGAAAAGTGGACATGGGACAGGATGCACGGTGAACTGGGGCAGGTGATCCTTGGAGAGCTTGCGGGCCGCACGGATCCCCAGGACATCACGCTCTACAACAGCAGCGGGATGCCCCTGACAGAGGTGATGCTGGCCTGGGAGGTCCAGCTCAGGGCCCTGGAGGCCGGGCAGGGGCAGCAGATCAGCCTCCATTGAACTGCACCTGCCTGTCGTCTTAACCTGCTAAAATGGGCGCGGAGGGAGATCATGCGCACAATCAACCCTGTAACAATCCTCGGCTTCATCGTATTGCTGGCCCTGGCAGGCTGTCCCAAGCCCCCCGGTACAACCGGTGGGGATACAGGCAATGTACCCGCCAACGCTGAGACCCAGAAGCGTGCCCGCAATTACAACTTCCCGCTGCCGGCTGATGTCAAGAGCCTCGACCCTGCCCATATCACTGATACGGTCAGCGATTCCGTGGCCCAGCGGATCTTCAACCGCCTGGTGAAATTCGCCACGGACGGATCAGTGGAAAACGACCTTGCTGAGAACTATGAAATCTCACCTGACGGCAAGCTCTACAGCTTCACCCTGCGCGAAGGTGTCAAGTTCCATAACGGTGAGGATGTCAGTGCGGATGACGTGATCTACAGCTACTCCCGCCTGGTTGACCCGGAAACCGCCAGTGAGCGTGCCAACCTGCTCTTTTATGTGGAGGGAGCCCGCGATTGCTTTGAGGGCAAGGCCAGTTCCGTCTCGGGGATCAGCAAGCTTGATGAGCGCACTGTGCAGATCAAGCTGTCCGCGCCCTATGCACCATTCCTGAATGTACTCTGCATGACCACTTTCGGAGTGGTGCCCAGTAGCGAGGTGGAGCGAGATGAAAAGGGATTCGGAGCCAACCCGGTAGGCACGGGGCCGTTTGTCTTTGATTCATGGACCCCGGATGAGCGTGTGGTGCTGAAAGCCAACCGCACGTATTTCGGACAGGTGCCGGAGATCGAGACCCTGACCTTCCGCATCATCAGCGATGAGAATACCCGTTTCGAGAATTTCCGCAACGGCACGCTGGAGCACTGCGACATCCCGCCCAGCAAGATCAAGACCGTCACCGATGACTCCCAGCTCAGCAAGCTGATCGCCGGCGAACCGGCAATGGATATGTACGCCTACGGCTTCAACTGTGATGCCATGCCGTTCAAGGACAATGCCGCGCTGCGCCAGGCCCTGAACTATGCGGTTGACAAGCAGAACATCATTGAGAACATCTGGTCCGGTCTGGTGACCCAGCAGAACACCATTGTCCCCGCCGGGATGTTTTATCACTACGATGGCAGCACAGGCTATCCCTACGACCCGGAGAAGGCCGAGCAGCTGTTGGCGCAGGCTGGGTACCCCGGCGGTGAGGGCCTGCCTCCGATCACACTGAACATCGACCTGCAGCCGACGAACAAGCTGGTTGCAGAGGCGGTCCAGGAGGACCTGTCCCGCATCGGCGTGACCGTCAGCATTGAAACCACGGACTGGGGTCCCTTCCTGGACAAGGTCTATGCCGGGAATTCGCTCTTCTTCCAGAACACCTGGCTGGGTGACTACCCGGATCCTGACAACTGGCTTTACCAGCTGCTGCATTCCGAGAACTTCGGAGACGCCGGCAATATCTCCCGCTGGCAGAACAGTCAGTTTGATGCACTGGTGACGGAAGCCCAGATCGAGCCCGACCAGTCCAGGCGCAGCGAACTGTACCGCCAGGCTGAGGAGATCGCACTCAGCGAGGCTCCCTGGCTGCTCCTCTTCTGGAAGAACAGTTCAACCCTGGTGCAGCCCTACGTGCAGGGTCTGACAATCACCAAGATGGACCGCACCCCGCAGCTCAACAATGCACCGATCGAGGAAGTCACATATTCGGACTGACAATTGAGTGACACTGCCAACAGCGGGCAGGCTCCAGCGGCTCCAGGTGACGGGGCCGGGCAGGGCCGCGGGCGGGCCGAGGGAGGTGCCTTCTGGGGTTACCTGCTCAAACGCCTCGGCGCGGCGATTCCCGTACTGCTCGGCGTGACATTCATCTGCTATTCGATCCTCAGTGCCGCGCCGGGTGACCCGGTGCGCATCCTGATGGGGCAGCACTACGATGAGGACATCGCCGCGGAACTGCGCACAAACATGGGCCTGGACCGTCCTTTCCTCGTGCAGTACGGGATGTTCCTCGGCCGTGTGGTGCAGGGTGACCTCGGCCGCAGCTACGTCAAGAACCTGCCGGTCACTCAATACCTCGCCCCGAAGTTCAGCAACACCATGAAACTGACGATGGTCTCGATGTTCATTGCCATCGTGTTCGGTGTGCTGGCCGGGATAATTTCCGCGGCCTGGAACCGCAGCTTCTGGGACTACGCATTCATGTTGCTGGCGGTGGCCGGAATATCCCTGCCGGTATTCTGGCTGGGAATGCTGCTGCAGCTGTTCTTTGCCAACCACCTGGGCTGGCTGCCGGTCTCGGACATGAGCTTCGCGGGGGATTCCCAGACACTTTATACTGACATGGGTGGCAGCTACCTGCGCTGGTTGTGGCACCTGTCAATCAAGTACTACGTCCTGCCGGGATTCACCCTGGCAACCGTCCCGATGGCAATCATTGCCCGGCTGACGCGTTCCAGCATGCTCGAGGTCATGAAGCTTGACTACATCCGCCAGGCCCGGGCCAAGGGCCTGAGCTACAGCCGCGTGGTGGTCACGCATGCCCTGCGCAATGCCCTGATCCCGATCATCACAGTGGTTGGCAACAACTTCGCAGTGCTCCTGACGGGCGCGGTGCTCACGGAAACCGTGTTTGCCTGGCCGGGCATGGGTCGGGCCATGGTGGAGGCGATCAACCAGCTGGATTACCCGGTTGTGCTCGGCGGAGTGATGATCATGGCCGTGGTCTTCGTCATCGTCAACCTGATCGTTGACCTGACCTACGGTCTCGTGGATCCCCGGGTGAGGTACGGCTGATGAATGACTTCCTCTTGCAGCTGTTCAGGCACGGATCTGGTTTTGTGGGACTCGTGATCGTCCTCGTATCAGTGATTGCCGGCAGCTTCTGCGGGACACTGGCACCCTTCAGCCCGACCTACCAGTACCGTGGCCAGGAGAAGCTGCCGCCCGGCAATGTCATTGAGGCGGATGCCGCCCGGCTGGCCAGCTATGAGAACAACGGACAGCGCAGCAGTGGCCAGTTCCTGATGGGCACGGACAGCAGTGGACGCGATGTCTACAGCCGGGTGCTCTATGGAGCCCGCATTTCGCTGCTCGTCGGTGTCGTGGCCACGATCATCAATGTGCTGATCGGCCTGTTCATCGGGACCGTATCCGGCTACTTCGGTGGCCTGACGGACACCATCCTCATGCGGATCACCGATACATTCTTCGCCTTCCCCGGGGTACTGCTGGCGATCATCATCCTGGCCACACTCAACAACGATGAAGTCAAGAGTGTGCTCGGCAATATCAGCGGCAGCATTGACCCCGGCATCTGGGGTCTGTTCATTGCCCTGGGACTGACAGGCTGGACGGGCATCGCCCGCGTGATCCGGGGTACTGTGATTTCGCTGCGTGAAAAGGAGTTCATCGAGGCCGCCCGTGCCGTCGGTTGCGGCAATGCACGGATCATCATCCTGCACATCATCCCCAACTGCATGGCACCCCTGACGGTGCTGGCCACCATGCAGGTGGCCTACAACATCCTCAGCGAGGCCGGATTGTCCTTCCTCGGTCTGGGTATCCAGCCTCCCAATGCCAGCTGGGGCGGAATGCTGGCCACCGCCAAGAACTACTTCTATGACATGCCCTGGTGGGGGATTTTCCCGGGAGTGGCTCTCGCCCTGACAGTGCTGGGGTTCAACCTGCTGGGAGATGGCCTGCGGGACATCCTGGATCCCCGGATGAAGGCCCGCACCTGACCATTCGCCCCAAATTGCACCTGGCAGCATATATTTATAAGGTCAGATTCGGCAGGATTTTGGATGCTAAACAGCTGTTTCACTGCTTTATAGCAGGGGTATATTAAGTCGTGAGGATGATGGACCAGCCCACAGTGGAAATGTTCCTGAATCAACGAGATTTCCTCAGGAGAATCAAATGGTGAAAGTAATGGATAATTCGGTAGAGCTCAAGGTACCCACAAGTACTGACTATGTCAGCGTTGTGCGCCTGCTCATTTCGGGCCTCGGCAACAGGCTGGGACTGCCCCTTAATGAGCTGGAGAACCTCAAGCTCGTCATCGGCGAAGCATTCATTACCGTTGCGGAAAAGTGTAGCGGCGCGAATGGCCTGATAAACCTGAAGTGGCAGCAGGATGAATCCCACATCTCCGTATCCATCTCTGATCCAAGCGGCAAGCACAAGAGTGTGACCAGCGCCGCGAACCTGGCCGTCCTCAAGACCCTGGGTGGCGAGTATAATTCCAGCGTGGTAGATGGCGTGGAGCACCTCGACATCGACTTCGATATCAAATACAGGGAAGACAGGCCATTCATCTTCGATGACAGACAGGACGGACGAGCCTAACCAGAGCCTCGAATCAATTGAACGTGAAAAGGAGCGCGAGGAAGAACGCGCCCTTTTTGCGCGTTATATCGACGATCCTACCCCCGCCAACGAAGAACTCATCGTTGAAAAATTCAAGCCCCTCGTATACCGCATAGTCCACAAGTTCAAGTACCAGCCTGACCAGTTTGAAGACCTGGTGCAGGTTGGGTCCTACGGGCTGCTCCTGGCCGTCAGGCGTTTCGACCTGGATTTCAATTACCGCTTCTCCACATACGCCTGGCAGACCATCCAGGGTGAGATCCAACGGTATTTCCGCGACAAGACCTGGGCCATCAATGTCCCCCGGGACCTGAAGGAACGTTCACTCAAGGTCTTCAATGCGGTCAACGAACTGAACAGTAACTCTGAGCAGGAGCCGACCGTTGCGGAAATCGCCACCAAGACCGGGTTTTCCGAGGAGCAGGTGCTTGAGGCAATGGAGCTTGGCAGTGCCTATCACCCCCAGAGCTTCAAGGACAATGAGCGTGAAAGCGATGTCAGCTTCAGCTTATCCGACGACGGCTCAGCCAATGCCAGCCACGACCTGAACAGCACAAAGCGCAGCATCTTCTGGGAGAGTATCCTCTCCAACCTGACGGAGACGGAATCAAGGGTGATCAAGCTGTACTTCTTTGAGCAGAAGACCCAGAAGGAAATCGCCGATGTGCTGGTAACGAGTCAGATGAACGTCTCGCGGCTGACACGCAAGGCGCTGGGCAAGCTGCGTGGCATGCTGGCTCCCGAGGACCTCGAAAACCTCGCAATCTGAAACCATTTGCCGGGTTCCGCTATAATCCATATCAGTGGAAAGATTCTTCCTAAATCCGCTTGCACTGGCCTGGGGGGCTCTCGCCGGCGGGATCATCCTCCTGTACATCCTCAAGCTGAAGCGCGTCAAGGTGGATGTCAGCTCGACCCTGCTGTGGGAACAGGCCCTGGCTGACTTCCGGGCGAATGCACCCTGGCAGAAGCTCAGGCGCAATCTGCTGATGATCCTGCAGATCCTCGCGATGATCCTCCTGGCACTGGCGCTGTCCCGACCCTTCATGTTTGACAGCTTCATCGAGGGCGGGAAAACCATCATCGTGATCGATGCCAGCAGTTCCATGCTGGCAACCGATGTCAGTCCCGACAGGCTCGGTGAGGCCCAGAGGATTGCCGAGGAAACCGTCAGCGGATTCAGGCGGGGGGCGGAGGGCATGGTGATTGTTGCCGGACCCAGCAGTCCGATAACCCTCTGCGGATTCACAAGCAACCACAATACCCTGAAGAAAGCCATCAGCCGTGCCCGCGACCATGCCGGAGGGCAGGCCGACCTGGATAGTGCGATGCGCTTCTGTTCCTCGATCTCAGAGGGCAACTCCCGGGCCGTGATTTTCTCAGACGGAGCCGTAAGTGACCTGAGTCCGGACAGCACGACGGACCTGGAAATCCACTTCTTTCCCGTCGGCGAGACTGCTGACAACGTAGCCATCGTCGGAGCCGGAGCCAGGCTGAACCCTCTGTCACTCAGCTATGAGCTGTTCGTGGCTGTCCATAACTACTACGGAACCCAGCAGGACTTCGATCTGACGCTGTACCGTAACGATGTGGACAGCGTAACGGAGGAAGTCAGCCTGCGGCCCGGCCAGCGTCGTGAAATCGTGATTGACCAGGTGCCGTACTTCCCCGATCCACTGCGGGTGGAAATTGATGTGGATGATCCACTGGAAGCTGACAACAGTGCCTGGATCGTACTGCCCGAGCAGCCGCGCTACAAGGTTGCACTGTGTACCGAGGGAGACAGCATCCTGCTCAGGGCGCTGCTGTCCAGCCTGCCGAACATCGACTACTTCGAATATGACGGCTCCGGCTTCACCCAGATCATCACTGACGCCAGCGGCCAGGCGTTGGACGACGGCGCTCCGGTGACAACCGACATGGATGTCTGGGTCGTGGAGGGTGACGCCCCAAGCATCACTGACCCGGCCGACAGCTACCTGTTCATCAATTCAACGAGCAACCAGCTGCTGCCGGTGGAAGCCGGTATGGAGATCGAGAAGAACTACCAGGCCGACCCGCCTGTGTACCTGGCCGTCGTCAGCGAGAGCGTGACCCACCCGACGACGCGGATTGCCCGCTTCAACACCCTCAACCTGAACAGCCAGCGGCAGGTGCAGCTCAGGTCATTCGCCCGCAGCATCATCGATACGAGCGAAGGGCCGCTGGTGATTGAAGGTGACAACAGCGGTCAGAAGTCCATCTACCTGGCGTTTGACATCTACGACAGCAATTTCCCGGTACTCAGTGCCTTCCCACTGTTCATGATGGATACCATCAGTTACCTGGGGCAGGCCAGTGCCGGCAGTGCCGGCAACAGCGTGGCGGCTGGCAACCCTGCCGAACTGCTGGCCCCGGTCGAGGCCACCGGCTACCGGTTGACGCGCCCGGACGGGGAGGGCGAGAACGAGGAGCTGAATTCGCGCCGCTTCGCAATCAGCGACACCAGGCAGATCGGTATTTACACCATCGAATTCCTTGATAGCTCTGGCAGTGTGCTGGAGACCCGCTTGCTGCCCGTCAGCCTTGTCAATGAAGCAGAGAGCAACATCGCCCCCTCGGAGACGATCCGCACGAAGAACGCCGAGGAATTCCTGGCGCAGAATGGTGCAGAAGGCCTTGGCGAGATCAGGGGCGTTCAGGAAGTGATGCGCAACCGGGAATTCTATCCCTGGATCATCGGCATCGTGCTTTTGCTCATCACCGTGGAGTGGTATCTCTACCACACCCGGATATTCTGATTACGGGTTTTCATCCCCCGCATTCGCTGCAGCATACATTTCAGCCAGCTGCCTGGCAAGTTCCCGGTTTAGCTTATGTCCGCTGCGCCATGCCGTGATGTTTCCGCTCCATTCAAAGGGCAGGATGTACAAGTCGCCAAAAAGGTCCAGGACTTTGTGACGCGCAAACTCATCCGGATACAGGAAAGGCTTGCTGGGATGGCCATCACGCAGTACGAGCGCATCCTCCTCATGATCATTTTTCAGGAAACCGGCCTGTCTGGCCAGCTGCGCCTCCCGCTCGGTGATGAAGGTGCGGGCCGGCAGCAGTTCCCGGACCGCCATTGACCGGTCTATGCGCGCAGCATATTCCTGCTCCCCGAGTTCCGGGTGTGCAAAGGAATACCTGATGCTCAGTTCCTTGGCGGGATCCACACGTATGTAACTGTCACCATCGCGAACTTCAACACCTTCGGCAATTGTCAACTGGGGCCGCAGTCTCTCCAGTGACACGAGGGGGACAGCAGAAAGCAGCTCATACAGTGAGGCTGCCCCGCCATCATGGTTGGGGATCTCCGGCCCGTCAACATGGATTTCCACACTGTCAATACCCGCTGCCCATAACGCTGCCTGCAGATGCTCGGTGACGGCGACACTGACAGGCCCGTCAGACAGCACGGTACAGTTTGGCTGCTCGTGGAAGTTGGCTGGAATGGCTTCAATAGCGGTTCCATCCCGGAAATATGTCAGGCCATACCGCGTGTGGCGGGGCAGGACCAGGGCACGGCAGGGCTGCCCGCTGAATAAACCACGGCCTTCGATGGCCAGGGGCTCAGCCAGCGTTGCGGATTGTATGTTGTTTCCAATCATCGGATCAGTTCCATCAGCAGTTCCCTCATTGATCTTGGCGACATGGATGTCCCTGAAATATTGCGCGGGTCAGATATGTTACCGAATACCTCGTCAAACAGGGACTTCTTTTCGCTGAGGATCCGGATCAGCCGCTCCTCAACGGTGTTGCGGCAGATCATGTTGACTACGAAAACCGTCTGCTTCTGACCCAGGCGGTGCGCCCGGGCAATCCGCTGGTCCAGCTTGGCGGGGTTGAAGGGCAGGTCGTAGTTGATCACCAGTGATGCGCTTTGCAGGTTCAGGCCAGTACCCCCGGCATCCGTGGAAATGAAGATCCGGTCCTCACCGTTCTGGAAGCGGTTCACGAGCACCTGGCGTTCCTCGGCCTTCAGTCCGCCATGCAGGAAGGCACAGGAGTATCCTCCGGCCAGTAACTGGCGCTTGATGATTTCACCCATGCGGGTCCACTGCGTGAAGATGATCGCCTGACGGTCCAGGGCCGTCACTTCGTCCTCGAGGATGGCTTCCAGCTCGATCAGCTTCTGGCTGCTCGTGTACTGTGGATCAATCAGCTCGGGGCTGTCACAGACCTCCCGCAGCCGCTGCAGCAGCACCATCGCGTTCTGAGTATGGGTGCTGTCCCAGGCTTCCTCACTCAGCATGTCACGGGCTTCTCCGCGCAGTTCGCGGTATATTCCCTTCTGTTCATCCGTCAGTTCCAGCCTCGCATAACTGGTGACAAGGGCCGGCAGGTCCTCCAGGGCCTCTTCCTTGGTTCGCCGCAGCGTGATGCCGGCAATCTTGCGGGCGACTTCCTCGACATGCCGGTAGCCCTTGATCGAGCCGAACTGGTCCGTGACAACATAGCGGTCCCTAAACGCCACGGGATTCTTGCCCAGTGCGCGGTCGTCAACGAATTTGAGGATCGTGAACAACTCCATCAGCTGGTTCTCCAGTGGGGTGCCGGTCAGCACGAATACGTTGGCAGCGGGGATGCTGAAAACCGCCTGGGCCGTCTTAGTGCGGAAGTTCTTCACTCGCTGGGCTTCGTCGAGGATCAGCAACTGTGGTGCCAGTTTCTGCAGCTGCTCAATGTCCCGGTGCACCAGTTCGTAATTGATCACACTGAAGAACGGCGTATCATCCACCTGCAGCAGGCCACCATCTCCGGTCGAGGCGGATTCATAGATCGCGGTGCGTTCCTGCTTGCTGCCGGTTATCACCTGCACACGCTCATTTGTGAACTTGCGGATTTCCTCCTGCCACTGGTACTTGAGTGAGGATGGACAGACAATCAGCACACGCTGCAGGCCGGTTGTCTGCTGCAGGTACAGCGCGCCCGCCATGGCCTGCAGCGTCTTGCCGAGTCCCATGTCATCAGCCAGCAGGGCCCGGTGGTTATGCACGAGGAATCCCACGCCCTCGCGCTGGTAGGCGTAGAGGTCAGCCTTGAGCTTGCCAGTCAGCACATTGTCAACCGCAAGGTCGTAGGCAGCGTCGGAGCAGATTCGGCTCAGCTGGTTGTAATGCTCAATAATCTCCGCGATGCCCGGCGCTACGCGCAGGTTTGCACCGAGGGACTTCAGCCTGTCAATCAGCTGCTCCAGCTGTGTGGCATCAGTGATGGTGTGTACCTTGTCAATCGCCGGGTTTATCGCTGCCAGCAGCTCGCGGTGCAGGAACTGCGGGGTGTGGTAAACCTGGATTTGCCTGAAGAAGCTCAGTGAGGGTTCGATACTGATTGCGCCGGCGGCAAACAGCTTCAGGGCCGCAGCGAAATCCGGTGAGAAGCGAACCTTGGCCGCCTCCCGCCGCAGAAGCTTCTCCACCCGCCAGATGTCGTGGTTGTTATGCAGCCGGGCCTCGGCATTGCAGTACTCACTGCGGATCCGCTTGATGCCGGGAGCACAGTCCTTCACCAGTGGCAGAACCTCAAAGTGGGCATTGCCTTCCAGCACGATGCCGTGGATCACGACACTGTAGCGTTTCATCTCTTCGTCGTAGTAGACATTGAGTGCTGTCCAGTCCGTGCCTTCGAAGGTCTTGTGGGCGTTTGCTTCCGCAAGTTCGCGCAGCAGCCTCGGCCACTCGGCAATGTCCTTGAGGGAGTTCCAGTTGCTGAAATGACTGTTGATGACGGATCGGATGCGGGCAGGCAGGTACTTGCGGTTCCCCCTGAACACGATTGTACGGCCGTCCCGGCTACCCAGTTCAAGCTTGGCCCTTGCCACGATCAGATACTATAGCTTACATCCGTATAGTAAGTGCAAATCAGCAATCTATCCCGGTGGGAAGTGTTAGACGCTAGAATCATGGCATGTCAGCTATCCAGGAAAACCTGCTCCCAGGTGTAAACATTGATGCGGTAACAAGGGCCGCACACAGCGAACTGGTCGCCAACCGGCGCTACCTGCATGCGCATCCGGAAGTCGGGATGGAAACCCATGAAACGGCTCAATATGTGGAGTCCCAGTTGCAGTCCTATGGTCTGCAGACTGAGCGCAGTGCCCAGACCGGTGTGATTAGCCTGGTAGACAGTGGCAAGCCCGGTCCGACCGTGATGCTGCGGGCGGACATTGATGCCCTGCCCATTACGGAGGAAACATCGCACGAGTATGTTTCCCAGAACGTTGGCAAGATGCATGCCTGCGGCCATGATACGCATGCTGCGATGCAGCTTGCCGTCAGCCGCCGTCTGCAGAATGAGGGGATTGGGCGCGGCCGGATCAAGCTGCTCTACCAGCCTGGAGAGGAAGGGCACCACGGCGCACAGAAGATGATCGAGGATGGGGCACTGAAGAGCCCTGATGTGACCGTGGCTTACGGCCAGCACATCTGGGCCGGTTGCCCGACGGGCCAGATCCAGATCAGTGGCGGCCCGGTGATGGCAGCGGTGGACACTGTGCGCATCGTGATCCACGGCAAGGGAACGCATGCTGCCTTCCCACATGGAGGCAATGACCCGATCTACTGCGGTGCGCAGATCATAACGGCCCTGCAGAGCATTGTCTCGCGCAATATTGACCCGCTGAAGAGTGCCGTGATCACTGTTTCCGAGTTCCACGCCGGGACCGCGCACAACATCATTCCGCCCCATGCGAAACTGACGATGAGCGTGCGCGTGTTCGAGAAGGATGTGCACCAGGTGCTCAAGCGGCGGATCCACGAGGTGGTCAACGGGATTGCCGACTCCCTCGGCTGCGATGCCGACATTGACTACTCCCATGAGCAGGTCGCCACGGTCAACGACCACCGTGTGGCGGAACTTGTCCGTGAGGAAGCGATAGCGATCGTCGGTGCCGCGAATGTGACGGATGACCAGCAGACGATGGGGGCGGAGGATTTCAGTGATTTCCTGGCTGAGGTTCCCGGGGCCTTCGCCTTCATTGGCGCCGCCAACACTGCCAAGGAATGCATCTATCCGCACCACCATCCTAAGTTCAACATTGACGAGGATGCCATGGCGATCGGCAATGAACTAATGTACAGGGTTGCCAATAGACTGCTCGCCGAATACTAGGCCGTGTTGAGTTTCCCCTCGGTTCGGATGGGCCAGCTGGGACTGGTGCTGATAGTACTGGCCCTGCCAGGCTATGTCTGGCCAGCCGTGTTCACGGTTGTCAGCGCAGTCAGCCTGCTGTGCATCATGCTGGCGGTGGTTGATCTGCTTGCCACCCGCAGCCTGCTCAGGGGAAACCTCAGCCTGGCGCGTGACTTTCCAGGCACAGTGACGGTTGAACTGCCGCGCAGCGGGGTGCATCTGCTGAAGAACTCCAGCCGCATGTCGATTCGCTTCCGGATCTTCGAGGACAGCTTTCCGCAGTTTCGCAAGTCTGTGGCTGGCAACTGGTCCTCAGTTGCCGCGGGGGCGACTGTCGAGGTGCCTCTCGTGATCCGCTGTCGCGAGCGTGGTGAACAGGCGCTCGGTGGCATCGGACTGCGGGTGCTTGCCGGCCTGCAGCTGTGGGTTACACAGTTGCGTTTTGAACTGGACCAGTCGGTGAGGGTCTACCCTCTGATCGATGAACTGATGGGGGGAGACCTGTTCGCGCACCGGCGCAAGCTGTGGGGGATCGGGCAGCATCACAGCCGCAAGTTCGGGCGCGGGACGGATTTTGACCATCTGCGTGAGTACACACCAGACGATGAATTCCGCAGCATCAACTGGAAGGCCACAGCCCGCCGCGGGCGCCCCGTGGTCAACCAGTTCCAGGTGGACCAGTCACGCGACCTGATGTTG
>JAHEFU010000233.1 GCA_024645305.1 Planctomycetales bacterium | reverse complement strand
AACTTATCACGCAGGACCTCGTAGAAATCATCGTCATGCGGCTTGTAGATCTGCAGGCGGCTGCCATAGGCAGCCACGCTGATGGAGTCACCGCTAAGCAGCTTGATGCGCCTGCCGCCGTCAAAGCTGACCATCAGCGGATAGCTGCCCTTCGCGCCGCGGATGCTGACCACGTTGTCCGGCGGCAGGACAAGCGGCTTGGTGAACAGTGAGTGTGCGCAGATCGGGGACAGCACGATGGCGTCAAGCTGCGGATGCAACAGCGGTCCTCCGGCGGCCAGGGTGTAGGCCGTGGAGCCGGTGGAACTGGCGATGATGATGCCGTCACCACGGTACCGGGCGATCAGCTTGTCGTTGTCAGTGGCCACGAACTCGCGGATCCGGTGGGATCCCGTGCGGTAGACAACCACGTCATTCACGGCCAGGTGCGAAATGTCACCGGAATTCGAGGAATGCACTGTACCGATCAGCAGCGTCCGGGTCTCCACAGGCATCTTGCCCTCTGAGATCCGCTGCATCACTTCCGCAAATTCCTCTATTGCCACATTGCAGAGGAAGCCCAGCCTGCCCGTCATCACGCCGACTACGGGGATGTCCGACTGGACTGCCACCTTGGCTCCGGACAGGAAGGTCCCGTCACCTCCGATCACGATCACGAAATCGGTTTCGTCCTCCACACTGACATCGCCGTCATGCCGCTTGGGCAGCAGGTAATGGCTGATGCCGAACTTGTCGAGGGCCGGAAAGACCTTTGATTCCAGGTAACGGCGGGTTACCTTGGATGGATGGAGCTGCAGCGCTGCCTTCATGACAGGTCGATTCCGATGGCCCGGGCCGCCAGCTCCCTGTATTGATCCTGTGTGCACATATCCACTCCATTCGCCAGATACACGAAGTACTCCTGGTTTCCCTTCTGGCCCTTCAGGGCTGATGGTAGCACCGCCTGAGGGCAGAGAGACTCATTATGCCAAGTATCCCACAGCAGCTCAAGCGCCTCAAGCCTCAATGCGGGACTGTCAACAATCCCCTCCCGCAGTTCCGCGCCGCGGCCGCGGCTGGCCAGTTCGAACTGCGGCTTCACCAGCAACAGCAATTCAGCCTCCGGCGCAAGCAAGGCAGCCACAGCAGGTATCACGGCCTGCCAGCTTATGAAGCTCAGGTCACCCGTAACGAAGTGCAGCTTCTCCGGGACATGCTGGCTGGTCAGTTCGCGGGCATTTGTGCGCTCCAGCAGGACCACCCGGTGGCGGATGCTGTCAGCGACCACGCCGTATCCTACGTCCACGGCGTAGATACTGGCTGCGCCTCTTTCCAGCAGCAGTTCACTGAAACCCCCGGTGGATACGCCAAGGTCCAGACAGATCCTGCCCTGCACGTCCAGACCGAGTTCGTCAAAGACCGGCGCGAGCTTGTCATAGCCCCGGGAGACCGGCTGCGAGATCCGGCCGCGGATGCGCACCTCTGAGTCTGGGGAAACGATTTGAGCTGGGGATGTCACGGGCTGATCGTCAACCAGCACGTCTCCGCGCATGATCAGGCCCCGGGCAGTCCGTTCATCGGGAGCCAGGCCGTTTGCCAGCAGGAAGTCGATCAGGCGATGATTCGCACTTGCCATCAGGGGTACAGGCCGAGAAAATAGAGTGTCACAAGCGCGATCCCGATTCCGAGGATGGCGCCGACGAAAACCTCTATCGGGTTGTGCCCCAGCAGTTCCCGCAGGATCTTGTAGTCAAACTTCTCCTTGATGACCTTGCCCTGCAGCAGGTCCGGCACGATCCGGTTCAGCCACTGCGCATGGTAGCCCGCACTGCGCCGCAGGTTCGTGGCGTCGTAGACCACGATCACGCTGAAGCCGAGGGACACAGCGAAGATGGTCGAATGGAATCCTTCCAGGATGCCCACGGCCGTCGTGATGCTGGATACGAACGAGGTGTGGCTGGACGGCATGCCGCCGGTGTCAACCAGCCTGCGAAAGTCCAGCTTGCCGGATTCGATCAGCGTCCCGATCAGTTTGATCAACTGTGCGATGAACCAGCCGAACATCGCGACGGTGATCAGGGGGTTGTAGCTCAATAAATGCCCCATAGAGCAGTCCAGATTATATCCGACGCGGGCCATTCAGGCTGTGCTACACTTGCGCTGCCCCATGAGGGAAGGCGGTGTGAATCCGCCACGGTACCAGCCACTGTATGGTGGAGGAAGGGCCTAGAGCCACTCGCAGCTGCGGGGAAGGCGGCCCGGACTTTGAAGCCGAGTCAGGATACCTCTGGCGAAATCTCAAGCATGCCTTCTGGAGTTAAGCATGAAATGCAGCAATGCATCAGACTCCGGCGCGGTCCGGAGTCGAAATGGCTGATCAACTGGTCCTCAGGGACTGCGGCATACTTCTGGATGATCGGCCGATCCTTGATTCAATCAATCTCAGCCTGGACTCACCGGGATTGCACTGCCTGATCGGTGCCAATGGTGCCGGCAAAACCACCCTGCTTCGTCTGATCTGCGGCCTGCTGGAAGGTCCACGGGGATCCGTGAGATTTTCTGACATTGAACTAACCGGGCTCTCCGGGCGTGACCGGGCAGCCCTCATCAGTTACGTTCCACAGATCGCCGATGACGGGATCCCCCTGCGGGTGGATGAAGCGGTGGAAGTGGCCAGGCTGGCCAATCCCGCAGGCACTATGCAGGCCGGCACTGCACTGGAAATGCTGGAACTGCAGCAGCTGGCCCACAGAAAACTCAACCGGCTCAGTGGCGGCGAACTGAAACGCGCCATGATTGCCCAGGCCCTTGTCCAGGACACCAGGGTGATGCTGCTGGATGAACCTACGGCACACCTTGACCCGCCTGCCCGCACACATGTGATGCAGCTGCTGCGCGATATTGCCCACAGGCAGGGGAAGCTTGTCCTGACCAGCCTGCACTACCCGGACCTCGCGGCGCAGTTTGCCGATTCAGTGATTCTCCTGAAGGATGGCCGGCTGCTGGATCACGGGGACCCTGGGCAGATGACAACTGATCTGATGCTGACTGAGTTGTACGGCCCTGGCCCGGCAATATTTACAGAGGTACTTTCATGAGATTCCTCATTGCAATCCTGGCACTGCTGGTGCTTGGCCGTCCTGCGTGTGCAGAGGAAGTAACAATCACCGATGGAACCGGGCAAGAGATTGCCTACTGGCAGGACTGCCAGCGCATTGTCAGCCTGATGCCGAACCTCACGGAGATGGTGGCCTTCCTCGGCTACGCCGATAAGCTGGTTGGCAAGAGCAGCTACTGCAACTACCCGGACAGCATTCTCTCCGTTGACGACATCGGCGGGCAGGTGGACGCCAGCCTCGAGAAGATCGTGGCCCTGCAGCCGGACATCGTGCTG
Organism: Planctomycetales bacterium; assembly: GCA_024645305.1. Taxonomy (GTDB): domain Bacteria; phylum 4484-113; class 4484-113; order 4484-113; family JAFGCY01; genus JAHEFU01. Next base: position 938 of record JAHEFU010000233.1, on the reverse strand, counting down.
GCCTATCAGGGCAACAGCCTGGAACTGGTGGACCAGCTCAGGCAGCTGGGAATCCAGGTCCTGGCGCTGGAGGAAGCTAACACCATTGCAGACATCAATGATCAGATGAGCCTGCTCGACTTTGTCCTCTGTGCCCCGGATGAATTCCATACAGAGACTATTGATGCCTGGAAAAAGGAACTGTTCGAATTTGATTACCGCATGGACAGGCTTGATCCCAGGGAGAGGCAGACCGTTTTCTTCGGCTATCCCGGTGAGCTGGTCTACACCTGCGGGCAGCAGTCATTCATCAATGATGCGATGCAGCTTTGTGATCTGCGCAATGTGGTTGAGCTCCCGGATCGCTGGCCGGCTGTCAGCGCGGAATACATAATGGCTTCCGACCCGGACTGGATCCTGACAACGACGAGCTGCACGGAGGATGAGGACCCGGCAGAAGCAAGGTCCGGGATGCTTGCCGAGCTGCGTGGCGATCCGGTCTTCCGGGAGCTGCGGGCTGTGCAGCAGGGGCAACTGATCGTCGTCAACTCTGACCACCTGCTGCGTCCCGGACCACGCATCCTGCAGGCACTCGTAGAGATCAGGGAGCAGCTCAGCAACCCGGTCGCCGGGGAAGTCAGCAATCGCGGAGCAGCATCCGCACCATAATGCGTCGCCTGCTGTTGCCAGTCCTGCTGATCCTGCTGCTGCTGGCAGCCGGGATCTCTCTGCTCGTCGGTCCCGGCGGGATCGGTCCGGCAGAGCTGCTGGACGGCATCAGCCAGCTTGAATCCACCATCCTCTGGAAACTGCGCCTGCCACGGGTGATCATGGCGATCCTGGCCGGTAGTGCCCTGGCAACGAGCGGTGTGCTGATGCAGCTGTTCTTCCGCAATCCGCTGGCGGAGCCCTATGTCACCGGAGTCAGCGCCGGAGCCGCCCTCGGGGCCGTGCTGGCA
>JAHEFU010000232.1 GCA_024645305.1 Planctomycetales bacterium | reverse complement strand
AATTGTCCAACCCCTGTGCCGAGCAGATCATTGAATCGGAAACGGAGCAGATGGCTGCCGGCAAACGCCCGATCGTGCCGGCCTACATCCTGCCCAGCCCGCAGGCCGTGGTCCAGGCCCTGGCCTACCTGCACTTTGAGCAGGCGCTCGTGCGCAGCGCTTTCTTCAGCCTGAAGCGCATCACGCTGGGTTTCCTGTTTGCAGCCATCGTAGCCATCCCCCTGGGAGTGGTGATGGGGACCTACCCGGCCCTGAAGACCTGGATCGAACCAATGTCCGGACCCCTGCGGTTCCTGCCGATCACGGCCATTACACCCCTGTTTGTGCTGTGGTTCGGGATCGATGAAACCATGAAAATTGCCTTCCTGTTCCTTGGCACGGTCGTATACCTGCTGCCTATCGTCGTCGAGCAGGTCGAGAAGGTTGACGACGTATACCTTGAAACCGCCTACACCCTGGGCGCCAGCCCGTGGCAGGTTATCAGCCGCGTGCTGATGCCCGCGGCAGCCCCCGGGATCTGGGAGGCCTGCAGGGTGATATACGGCATCGGCTGGACCTATGTGATTCTCGCGGAACTGATCAACGCCCGTTACGGCCTGGGCTACCTGATCACCCTCAGTGCGAAGCGTGGTCACATTGACTGGATCTATGCCCTCGTCTTCGTGATCCTGCTGCTGGGCATCGGCACCAACAAGTTGTTCCTGCTCGGGGCGAAGCATTTGTTCGGCGGCAAGGAGGCATGATGGACGATCAGGCAGTACAGCCGGACACAAACACTCAGCTGGATCATCCGATCATTGAGTTACGCGCGGTCAATAAAATTTATGGAAAGCCGGGCGACCCTGACAGTGTGACCGCGGTCAAGGACATCTCATTCGCCATCCGTGACCTGCCGGGCAGCGGCCAGTGCCGGGTCTTCCTCGGACCCAGCGGCTGCGGCAAGTCCACAATCCTGCGCATCATCGCGGGCCTGATCCCCCCCAGCAGCGGTGAGGTGCTTGTTAATGGGCAGCCCGTCAACGGTCCCAGTGCGGACCGCGGCATGGTGTTCCAGAGCTACAGTTCCTTCCCCTGGCTGAATGTGATTGACAATGTCCGCTTCGGCATGGACATGTCCGGTATACCACGCAGCGAAGGCAATGACCGGTCTGCTGCCCTGATAGAAAGGGTCGGGCTGGGCGGTACGGAACGGATGCTGCCGGGAAACCTCAGCGGCGGAATGCGCCAGCGCGTTGCCATCGCCCGCAGCCTGGCCTGCCGACCGCGCATCATCCTGATGGATGAACCCTTCGGAGCCCTGGATCCCAAGACCCGCCGCGACATGCAGGACCTCGTGGCCGGGCTGCTCGGAGACAACGACCTCAACCAGACATTCGTGTTCGTGACGCACGATATCGATGAGGCGATCTTCCTCGCCGACCGGATCCATGTGCTCAGTGCCCGTCCGGGCATGCTCGTGGGGGATGTTGAAGCACCCCGCGCCACGGAGTACACTCGGTTGGCCATGTCCCGCGGAGAATACCAGGAACTGTCCAACCGGATCATCTCGATGATCTACGGCAACACGGAACATTCACACGTACTGTCAGACCACCTGCTGCTGGGGGACTGAGATGGCATCCAACAATCCCTTCAGCACCTACCTCAAGCGGGCTTTCCACAACCAGTACAACTACGTTGGGCTGGTGTTCTTCTCGGGTATGTGGCTGATAGACGGCGTCGGCTGGGGACTGATGGGAGCGGGCCTGGAAATCCTGTTCCTCTGGATGATGGCCAGCAACCCGCGCTTCATGCGGCATGTAGACTCAATTGTGGAGGATGAGAAGGCTCTGAACTATGAGGCCCTGCGGGATAAGCTGTGGAACCAGATAGACCTGGAACAGCGTGACAACTACCGCAGCCTGGAGCAGCAGGCGATCCGCATCACGGATGAGGAAATCCCGCGCAGCCTGCAGAATGACCCGTTCTTCAAGGAGAACCGGCGCAAGATCGCGACCCTGCTTGCCAACTACCTGCGGATGTGCGTGGCCGTGACCCGCTACAACCGCTATCTGGGCAGTGCGGACCCCCAGCAGATCACCGAGAACATCACCCGCCTGGAGGCTGAGATCGCCGATGCCAGCGAGCGCGTGGTCGGCATCAAGCGCAAGAACATCGAAATCCTGCAGAAGCGCCTGGACAAACTGGAAAAGGCGAAAAGCAACCTCGAATACCTGCAGGCGCAGATGGAGACAATCGAGGACACGATGCACCTCGTGGTGGACCAGATGACCACGCAGTCTGATCCCAAGGGCAGCAGTATGCAGATTGACAACCTGCTGTTCAACCTGCAGGAGACCGAACTGATCGCCCAGGAGATGGAGAGCGTACTGGAACTCGAGGACGGGCTGGATGATGTCTTCAACCTGCCCCGTGAGCGCGAGTGAGATCCCGCTCCCCAGGATTTTCCCAGCCGGCCCTGCGCACACTAGAATACTGACTCATGTGCGGAAGGTTCACCATGACACGCAGCCTCGAGGACCTGATGCTGCGTTTCGACCTGCAGGATGCCAGCGGAGTTGACCTGAGACCAAACTACAACACCGCTCCCGGCCAGGAGGTCGCCGTCGTGCATCCACTGCCCGTCGGCCGGGTACTGTCCCAGATGCGCTGGGGCCTGATTCCTTCCTGGGCCAAGGATCCCGCCGTGGGATATCGCATGATCAATGCCCGCAGTGAAACGGCAGCTGAGAAGCCAAGCTTCCGGTCGGCCTTCCGTCGCCGACGCTGCATCATCCCGGCGGATGGTTTCTTCGAATGGCAGAAGACCCCCGGGGGCACGAAGCAGCCTTACCTCATCAGTTCACGGGACCAGCAGATCATGGCCCTGGCTGGCCTCTGGGAAACATGGCGGGATCCCGAAAGTGATGAAGACGTGGAGAGCGTGACAATACTGACAACCAGTGCAAATGAGTTCATGGCACCCGTACATGACCGGATGCCCGTGATCCTGGTGGACACCGGCGCCGAGAGCCGCTGGCTGGACCCGGACTCGGATCCCGCCACACTGGGGGACCTGCTCATGCAGTACCCGGCAACCCGCCTGCAGATGCACGCGGTCTCCACCGATGTGAATTCCACGCGCAACAACCATGCGGATCTGGTAAAGCCACTCGGCGGTGCCGGCGGACTGCTGCTTGACGGCATCCCGGACAGGGAATGATGCAGGTCCTGCTGATCCCCGGACTGGCTTTCCTCGCAGCCCGGATCATTGCCAACGCCGTTCTCAGTCCGATGTTCAAGGGGCTCAGCCGGCGTTATGGCAGCGTTGCCATTACGGCCGTCTTCGGCCTGTTCGGCAGCCTGGCCCTGCTCCCCGTCGTGGGCTGGATGACCTGGCACGATCCGACGCTGCTCAGCGGGATTCCGGCAGCCCTGCCCTGGTCCATCCTTTCGAGCATATCCTTCACCGGCGGACTGATCGCCTTCATGTGGGCGCTGCGGCGTGGTGACATCAACCTGCTCGTGCCCCTGACCAGCCTGTCCTTCATCTTCCTGTACCTCTACGAAATATGCGCGGGGCTGACCCACTTCTCCTTCGGGGCGCTGGGGGGCATGGTGCTCGTGATACTCGGTGTCAGCATGCTCAACCTCAGTCCGGGGATCTCGCCGGGCCAGGCACTGAACCCGCTGGAAATCATGCGCCGGCCCGGTGCGTCCGGGGCGCTGCTGTACGGCTTCTGCCTGGCGGCCTGCCGCGTGTTTGACAGCACCGGTGTCCGACTGACTGAACCCCTGCCCTATGCACTTGTGGGGGATGTCTTTGTTACAACACTGGCCTTCGGAGTACTAGCGCTGCGCGGGCGCCTGGCACAGAGCTCAATGATCATCCGTGAATCCCCTCTGCTGGGCGTGGGAGCATCACTCATTGGCATTACGGGATATGTGCTGCTGCTGATCTGCTTCGGCTACTTCAGGCCCAGCCAGATCGAACCGACTTCCCAGATCAGCGTGATGCTGGCAGTGCTGATCGGGACGATCTGGTTCCGTGAACCGCTCTACCTGCGCATCCCGGCCAGCCTGCTCGTCTGTGTCGGTGCCGTGTTGGTGATCCTGAACTGAGTACAGCTCAGGCCTTGGCGCCTTCTTCATCACCGTAGTACTCGGAGAAGAAGATGCTCTGGCAGTCCAGCAGGAAGTCCATCGCCCAGTCCATGGATTCCGCGTCCAGGTCGGACAGCGGGACATTCATGGTGGCATAGATCACGTTGTCAACCGGATTCATGCAGTAGGTCCCGGCCGGCAGCTCGCAGTTTAGCTTCATCAGGGTGCT
>JAHEFU010000231.1 GCA_024645305.1 Planctomycetales bacterium | reverse complement strand
AGGGTGTAGGTGAGATCACTGACGACGGCAGGTTCACCCTGTTGATGGTGGAATGCCTGTGCGACTGCCACAATCCGCCGAGCCTGCAGTTCCTGCAGCGCGGTGAGCACTTTACCCCGACCTGGAGCAACAACCTGACGGTTGAGCTGTTCGATGCGATCCTCGAGGACCTCAGTGCCGGCAAGCCCGATGCCCTGCGGGAGCGCTTCGTGCGGATGGAGAAGAAGCAGAATGCCCCGGACGAGCGCAACTGGGTATGGCTGGTGACGACGCGTAACCAGTACCCCTGTGTGCTGGAAGGCAGCGGTGACTCGATGCAGGTCATCGACGGGCTGGGCAAGTTCGGCGATCTGAAGAATGACAACCCGATCCTCCACGCCGCGATCGTCGCGGCGTCAAAGGAGCTCTGACGAATTAATGGCTAAGGGCAATCCGATCCTGATGAACGGCATCCGCCATGAGTGCATCACCCCTGTGTCCGCACTCGACAATGAAATCGGCATCCGTTCACTGGCAGATTATGAAAGCAAGGCCCGCTACGTGCCGGAGGGCAAACCCGGCGGTTACCGGGCAGCGCAGCACGTGCTCAACAACATGTCCCCAGAGCAGGTAATCGATGAGGTAAAAGCCTCCGGTCTGCGGGGCAAGGGTGGGGCGGGATTCCCCACTGGTCTGAAATGGAGCTTCGTGCCCAAGGACCATCCCGGGCCGAAATACCTGGCAATCAACGGTGACGAAGGCGAGCCCGGTACATTCAAGGACCGCTACATCATGGAGGACTGTCCGCACCGCCTGATCGAGGGTGCGATGATCGCCATGCATGCCATCGGCGCCGAGCAGACTTACTGCTACATCCGCGGTGAGTTCTACGACAGTCTGCGCCTGCTGAACGATGCGGTCAGGGAGTGCTACGCCAAGGGTTACCTCGGTGACAACGTGTTAGGCACAGGCAAGCGCATGCACTTCCAGGTGCATACCGGCGCCGGGGCCTACATCTGCGGTGAGGAGACCAGTATGCTGTCGTCAATTGAAGGCAGCCGCGGCCATCCGAAGATGAAACCGCCCTTCCCAGCCGTGGAAGGTGTCTTCCGCAAGCCAACGATCATCAACAATGTGGAGTCCATCGCCTGCGTACCGGCCATCATTGATGCTGGAGCAGGCTGGTTCACCTCCCGCGGAACGGAGAAGTCCCCGGGCATCAAGCTCGTCAGTGTCAGTGGCTGCGTCCGCAACCCTGGCTGGTGGGAAATCGAGTACGGCACACCGATCGGTGTGATCATCAACGAGCTGGCAGGTGGCCTGCTGCCCGGACGCAAGCTCAAGGGCCTGATCCCCGGCGGTTCCAGCTGTCCGGTGATGAAGGGCGAAAGCGTCTTCGACGTGCCCTTTGACTACGAAGGCTGCGTGGCTGCCGGCTCGATGCTCGGCTGCGCAGCAATGATCGTACTTGACGACACGATCGACATGGTCCGGGTGATGCGCAACTGGAGCAAGTTCTATGCGCATGAGTCCTGCGGCAAGTGCACTCCCTGCCGGGAGGGCACCCGCTGGATGCTGCAGATCCACCAGCGCATCCTTGACGGCGGCGGCACCATGGAGGACATGGACCTGCTGATGGACATCATCAACGGCGTGGAGATGAAGAGCTTCTGCCCGCTGGGTGATGCCGCGGCCTGGCCCGTGCGCAGTGCCGTGGAGCGCTTCCCCGAGGACTACATCGCCTGGATCGAAAAGAGTTCACGCTATGCGGCACTGAAGGTGAATGGCAACGGTTCCGAATCCAATTCCGGCAGCGAGACAGCTGCCGAGGTAGAGGCCGGCTGATGGCAAGGAAGGAAATCGAGTACGTGACGATTGAGGTCGACGGCCAGCCGGTTGAGCTGCGCAAGGACCAGCCGATCCTCTGGGGTCTGCGGGACAAGGGCTTCGACATTCCCTACTTCTGCGCACACAAGTGGCTGGACCCCCTCGGGGCCTGCCGGATGTGCATGGTCAAGGTGAGCTGGAACGGCAAGCCCATGCCTAAGCTGCAGATCTCCTGCGCCATGCTGCCCGGTGAGGGCATGTCCGTGGAGACCCGGATCGATGAGGTGCTGCAGGCCCGCAAGGAGCAGCTGGAGTTCCACCTGATCAACCACCCGCTGGAGTGCCCGGTCTGTGACAAGGGCGGCGAATGCATGCTGCAGGACCAGACCTATGAGCATGGCTGCGGCGAGGGCCGCTACACCGAGAACAAGAAGGTCCGCCCGGACCGCCAGATGAATGCCTACATCCAGATCAACTACAAGCGCTGCATCCACTGCAAGCGCTGTGTGGGTTTCACCGATGAGATTGACAACAGCCATCTGCTGAAGATGGTCAGCCGCGGTGCCGAGTCATGGATCGAGTCCTATCCGACGGACGCGGACCTGCCGTATTTCAGTGGCAACGTGATTGACATCTGCCCCGTCGGGGCGCTGACAGCCACGAATTACCGCTTCACGATGGGCCGCCCCTGGGAGCAGGAACTGACTGCATCCGTCGGACCGCTGGACAGCACGGGCAGCAATATCTGGCTCAACGGCCGTCTCGGGCAAGTCGCCCGCATCATCCCGCGGGACAACGAAGAGGTTGACACCGGCCTGCTGGATGATGCCACGCGCTTCTCCTGGGAGGCGATTGACGACCCGGCGCGGTTACGCAAGGCCCGCATCCATGACGGCGAGGAAACCCGCAAGGTGAAGCTGGCAATGGCGCAGGCACTCTGCGCTGAGCAGCTCGGTGCGATCCTTGAGGAGTACCCGGCTGACAGCGTGGGCCTGATCGCCGGGGGGAACCGCACCACCGAGGAATACATGTCGCTGCGGCAGTTCGCCACGCGGGTGCTGGATTCGCGCTGGTTTGCCTTTGGCGAGGACCTGGCCGGTCCGGAGGGCATGAGCGATGTGGTGCTGGATTCCCTGATCAACGGCGAAGCCAGCATTGACACGATCCTCGCGGCCTCTACCATCCTGACGATTGGCACTGATCTCTGGGAAGAAGCCCCGGTCCTCGGACTGCGGGCCAATGTCGAGGTCCGCAAACGCGGACGTCGCCTCGTCAACCTGCGCAGCCACGGCAGCAGCGCCGATGATTTCGCGGAATACATAGAATACGGATATGGCAACCTGCTGCGCACCGTGCGCAGTGCCACGAATGCGCTGCTGGGCAGTGGCGAGCGTACGGAAGAGGGAGACAGGCTGGCGGAGAGCCTGCGCAGGATCGGGGATGACTGTGCCATTCTTTACGGCAGCGAGGTCTGGAAGGATCCGCAGGCCCGGGAGCTGATCGTGGCCATCCAGGACCTGCGAGATGCGATCCGGCGGAGCAATCCCGAAAGTACAGCCGTGCACTGCAACCCGGTTTTCCCCTCCGCCAACATAGGGGGTGCGCTGCTGGCGGCCTGGTTCACCAAATTCGGCCGGCCCGGCAGCAGCAAGGAATGCTGCGGCGGCATCGGCAAGGTCCTGCAGGCAGCAGCCGCAGGCAAGCTGCAGGCCCTGTTCATCTGTGACTACGATGTCCTGAGCCGTTACCCGGACAGGGCCTTGGTGGAGAAAGCGCTGGCAGGAGTGAAGCTGGCCGTCTACTGCGGCAGCTTCACTAATCCGACCAGTCTCAACTGCCAGTACCACATGCCGCTGGGCACATGGGCGCATATTGACGGTACTGTCGTCAGCCTTGAGTGGCGCGTGCAGATGCGCCGGCGCGGCCAGATTGACAGCGTGGCGCCTTCGCTGACGGAGATCGTCAACGGCATCTCCAGCGAACTGGACCGCGGGTTCCTCGGCACTACAGAGGACATGTACAGCCAGCTGAAGCACAACCTGGACTTCTGGCCCCAGGTGGAATTCACGAAGTTCCCCTACAAGGGAGTTGTCGTGCAGGCCCGGGCGAAACTGAATACCAGCCGCAGCGCAGTCAGCGAACTGCCTGCAGAGCAGCAGGCTGCAGAGGGTGAACTGGTCCTGATTCCCAAGTCTTTCCTCTACAACGACCGGGACCTGATTGCCAACAGCCCAGTGTTCGGGCAAGTGGCCATGCCTTTTGCTGCATTCCTGAATCCTGCGGACATCCAGTCCCTCGGTCTCACTGAGGGCGATGAAGTCGCAATCGGAGACCTTACGTTGCAGGCTCACTCCCGCGAGTGGGTCAGTTCCGGCAGTGTTGTAGTGAATGACTTCTCCCACCGTGCCCCGGCCAACCGGGCTGGTGGTCCTGGATTCAGCGCAGTCAAGTTGCGCAAGGCCAGTATGGCCGGGAGTCAGGTCTGATGGCTGAGATCTTCACACCGCATGTTGTCAATCTGCT
>JAHEFU010000048.1 GCA_024645305.1 Planctomycetales bacterium | reverse complement strand
GCTGCGGGTCCTCCACGGGCTTCAGCATCAGGCGGGTGCTGCCGGCCGGTGCATTGCTGAATTCGCTGACGGCATCTTTCAGGCTGTCCTCGAAGATGTTGTCACCGAGGATCACGCACATCCGGTCCGAGCCCACGAAGTTGCGCGCGAGACCGAGCGCCTGGGCGATGCCACCTGCCTCATCCTGCACCTTGTAGGTGAAGCGGCAGCCGTAGTCCTTGCCGCTGCCGAGCAGGCCGACGACGCTGCCCATGTGTTCCGTGCCGGTCACGATCAGGATGTCCTGCACCCCGGCTTCGATCAGTTTCTCGATCGGATGGAAGATCATCGGCTTGCGCCCGACGGGCAGCAGATGCTTGTTGGTCACGCGGGTGAGTGGGAACAGGCGGCTGCCCGTACCGCCGGCGAGGATGATGCCCTTGACTGTATGCGCCATACATAAATCTTACAAGCCGCCAGACGCTAGAATCCCCGGCATGTCTTTGATCCTGGCATCTCAGTCCCCCCGCCGCCGGGCCCTGCTCGACAGCATCGGCGTCAGTTATTCAGTAGAGACCGGCCCAGAGCTGGATGAGGATGCCGTGCTGGCGGATGAATCGATCGGCAGCTTCGAGAAGCGCATGCTGGAACTGGCCCGCCGCAAGGGCCGGCCCGTGAGTGAAGCCAACCCCGACTGTCTGGTACTCAGTGCGGATACCATGGTGCTGCTGAACGAACACCGGCTGGGCAAGCCTGCGAACCATGCGGACGCCATGCGCATGCTGCTGTTGCTGAATGGGCGGACGCACCATGTGGCGACGGGCCTGGCCCTGCAGCGGAAATCCGATCGTCTACTGCTGTCAGCCATCGTGCGCACCGAGGTCAGCTTCCGCAAACTGTCCCAGGTCCAGCTGGAGCAATACCTGGAGCGGGCCCAGCCCTGGGACAAGGCGGGGGCTTATGCGATCCAGGACCTGGGCAGCCTGCTCGTGGAACGCATCAACGGAGACTACCCCAACATCGTGGGACTGCCCTTGGTCAGAACCGCCGAATTGCTGGCGCAGGCTGGGATTGTTGTCCTCTGATTGGATTATTTGCATATATTTAATTGAAACTTCACCGACACTGCATGCCCTAATGGATGTTTTACGCGAATTTGTTTAATATTATTTGTATTGGATACGTAAATTGTGTAAACTATTGTAGATGGCTCCCTGGAACAACAGGACTTGTCAGTCATCGGGAGTATTCGGGAAGGCGATCAGGGATCTGCTTGTGGAAGAGGAGATCCTGCTCAAGGATGTAATGATCACCAGGGGCGAGGCTCTCGCGCTGACCGATCAGAGGCTTATACACCTCAGCATGCGCACGAATTTCATCAAGCGCTCCATTCGCGTGCAGCAGATATCCATCAAGGAAATCCATGGACTCGAGATAGATGATCTCTGTCCGCACTACATAAACGGCACGCGTCCGAGTGGATTCAAGTTGCGGATCCTGGATTTCATTGGAAGGCCCAGCGGCGAATGGTTCGGCGAGAATGACGCCATAGACACAATGCTCCAGCTCATCCTGGAGCTCCAGCACCAGCTTTACCTGCTGTCTGACCGCGATCTCGTTGAAGTGAGCTGGGGCCAGTCCGCCAGTGACCTGCCTGATGAGCTGGGACGCAAGGTCAGCTTCATGCTGGAACCCGATGAGTGCATCGTCCATGAACTGATGGGCAAGAACGGCCGCGCACTGTGCATCACCAACAAGCGCGTGATTCTCCTACGGGCGGATCGTGAGGCCAGCCATACCTGGGGCAGGCAGAGCGTGATTGAGCTGCCCTTCTCACGGCTGGACCGCATCCTCACCTCATCCGAAATCGTCAATCCCCAGATCGTGATGAACATGGCCGTGTACTTTGAGGTATTCGGAAAGCCACTGCCCGGTGGCAAGGCTGAGCACCTGAGTGTGCTCGGTTCCCACTGGACTGAAATGCTGCAGGCGCTGTTGGTTGCCAATTCCATGAAGCAGAGCCGCCACAGCAGCTATGTCACTGGACTCAGCGGCCTGAGCTGAACTGTCTGAAGCAGAAGCAGAGAGCAGAAGCAGATTAACTTCATCAATGGGGTTTGCAACCCGGCGAAATTGCAGACAAACACCAAAGCTGTGAGAATCGTCCCCTGATAAAGCTGTCAACAGAAAAGCACGGGAGATCCATCCAGATCCGGGAATCAGTGACTCAGCTGCAAACTGCCCGGTCTGCTCCATGCTGCCAGCATTCTGCCAGCTAGAAGTTCAGCGTGATCCTGCCCGGGGCCTGCGTGCGTGGCGGCACCTGCGGGGCCTGCGTCTGCAGGGCCTTCTTGCGCTCCTGGAACATCTCCAGGCTGGCGGCGCTGGCCATCCGCTGCTCCTCCAGCACTGGCAGGATCAGCTTCTCGAACCAATCGGCATGCATGCGGTGGGGCATCAGTTCGAACAGGCGCAGCAGGTCATCTGACTCCAGATCCCGGCGGATCACGGCCTGCATCACCTTCACGCGCTGGCGGCTGAAGTCCACCATGAACTCCACGGGCTCCAGCAGGAAGTAGCGGTAGCTCAGTTCCATGTAATCCAGGTCCCTATTGGCAAAGGCCCAGAATGACAGGTAGTTCATCAGCTGGTGGTCGCGGTCCTCTTCAGGGATCTCCCCATAGAACCTGTCAACATGGCCGCGCGGGATGCCGATGCCGTGCATCGCATGCGCCCAGCAGCGCTGGGTCAGGCTGCAACGTGCCTGCATCACACTGCTGAGCTGTCCATCCTCGACAACGCTCGTGCTGACAATCTCGCCACGGGCCAGGTCAGAACCATCCAATTCCGAGAAGGAGAAGAAGTTGCGGAACTGGTAGCGCATGAACTGCAAATAGATTCCCAGGGCGCGGATTTCATCGGGGCTGAAGGGAGCCTTGTCAATGGCCTGCGCAGCTTCCTCAACACATAGCTGGCAGCGGTTACGGCTGGCTGTGTAGATCGCTTCCCAGAACGGGGTGCGGTAGGTTCCCAGCCAGTTATCGAGATGGCGGATCAGCGCAGGGCTCCCTTACGATGCGGCATGCCTGCATTGTAGCCGAAATGCCGGATCAGAAGTTGAGGATCTTGCGTCCCTGGGGCACACTGCGCGGCGGAACCTGTGGTGATTCCATCAATTCGCGGCTCTTGCCGTTGAATGCGCCTTCGAGGGCTGGTGTCCAGAGCTGCAGGCTCTTGCAGAATGGCACGATGTGCTTCATGAACCAGCGGATGTGGTAGTAGTGCGGGATCAGTTCGATCAGGCGCTCCACATCCTTGACCTTGCAGTGACCGTCAATCAGGCCGACCATCACCTTCAGGCGCTGGCGGCTGAAGTCCACCATGAAGTCCACGGGGCTCGTGAGGAAGTAGCGGTAGGCCGACTTAAGGTAGTCATCAGCGCGTGTGTCAAATGCCCAGAACGAGATGTAGTTCCAGCACTTGGCGTCAATGTCATCCTCCGGGATCATGTTGAACCACTGTTCGAACTGCTTGAGGGACAGGCGCACGTCATACGAGCGGTGCGCCCAGCAGCGCAGCGTCAGCAGCGTGCGGGCCTGCATCACGGAGGAGAGCGGGTCGATAATCGGTTCGCTGAGGCTGCGCAGCACGTAGAGGATCTGCTGGCGACGCTTGTCCTTGTCCTGGGTGAAGGCGTCACTGACCTGGAATTCCAGGAAGTGCAGGAGGATCTTCATGGCCTGCTGCTCGTCCTTGGAGAGTTGCTGCTGTGACAACCAGCGCCAGGCATCATCCAGGATCTGGCTGCACGCAACTTCTTCACGTGTATACACGTACTCCCTGATGGGGTCGCTGAACTGCGCAAGCCTGCGGTCGATATGCTCTAGCACTTACTGATATCCTCTGCCAAAATCAGTGACCAGCCACTGATCAGACCGTAGCAATTTTACGGCTCATGAATACTACCACAACGGGTTTTGCTGGTACAGGTACAACCTTGTCCTTAAGATGGATTTATTGTGAAGGATACTGACCGCATTTTGCGCGCCAGCGCCAGCCTCCTAAGCCCTGCCAATTCCATCGCTAAGCAGTCCGCCGGACTACTTCTTCGAGCCCATCCCGACCTGCTGGCCCAGCTGCAGGGCCTTGCCCTCCGTCATGAAGCTGAAGCTGAAGGCGATGTCGGTGTTGTGGAACTCACGGATGCTCGCTGCACCGCAGAGGCCCATCGAACTCTTGATTGCGCCAACGAGGTTCTGCGTGCCGTCGGTGACCTGGCTGGGTCCGAACAGCACCTGCTTGAGGGGCACATGCACGTCGCTCTTGACGCGGGTGCCGCGCGGCAGGTTGGGGTCGGGCGTGGCCATGCCCCAGTGGTAGGGGGTGGCGGGGCTTTCCGGGCAGCCGGCGAAGATGCTGCCGGTCATGATCGCGTCTGCACCAGTGGCGAGCGCCTTGCAGATCTCGCCCCCCTTGCGCATCCCGCCATCGGTGATGATCGCAACATACTTGCCGGTCTGGACATAGTAGTCATCACGGGCCGCCGCGCAGTCCGCCGTAGCCGTGATCTGCGGCACACCCACACCGGTCACGCCGCGTGTGGTGCAGGCCTGGCCGGGTCCCACACCGACGAAGATCGCATCCGCGCCAGCTTCCATCAGCGAGTAGGTAATCGCATAGCCACTCACGTTGCCAACCATCAGTGGCACCTTGACGCGGTTCACGAGATCGCCGATGTCGAGGATCTGGCCGCTCTTTGAGCGGTGGCGCATGCTGGTGACGGTGCTTTGCAGCACAAGGATGTCGATCCCGCTGTCCTCTGCGATCTTGCCATACTTGATCATCCCGGCGGGGGTCAGTGAACCGCTGGCCTTGACGCCGCCGGCCTGGATCTCCTTGATGCGCTTGGCGATCAGCTCCGGCTTGACGGGCTCGCGGTAGACCTCCTGGAAGATCTTCGTGGCCTCGTCGTTGTCAGCGGCCACGATGCGGTCGAGGATCGCCTGGTAGTCGTCGTAGCGGGTGTAGATGCCCTCGAGGTTGAGCACGCCGAGGCCGCCCCATTCGCCGAACATGCGGGCGATGTTCACATCGACCACGCCGTCCATGGCGGCGGCGAGGATCGGCAGCTCGAATTTCTGGCCGGCAAATTCCCAGGAGACATCGACATCATTGGGGTCGACGGTGCTTTCTCCGGGCACGAGTGAGATGTCGCTGAATCCCAGTGCCAGCTTGATCTTGCGGTTCTTGGAAAGCATGAATTCCATGGCTGCCTCGTCTCCTCGTAATATGCCTGCTGCGAGTGAAGCTGCGCATTATAGCGAGCGGGAGCAGCGGCGTCAATGTTAATTGCCCGCTCATGCAAGCACTCGCGGGTCTGGCGCTGCGGTCGGCAAAGCCGCCCGGGTCGCGCTGAAGATACATCACCTGCCGTTACACCGCCTGCACCGCGCAATCAGCGAGAAGCTTCGCTTTGAGCTGCATTGCAGACCAGCGAACGAGTAGTGAGCTGGCAGATGAATCCGGTCCGGCGCTGCGGGAAAGCAGAGCTTCCCCGGGTCGCACAGGTCGACATCTAAATCAGTGGGGATTACTACCCCGCCAGAACAGAAATGTCCTAGCTGTCGTTTCCGGATGCGGCATCCGTCCAGCTCAGGGTCTCGAAATCAAAGTCCAGCAGTTCCTCGCACCCGGAGCGGTTCTGCCTTAGCCAGCACCGGACATCGAGTGCCTGGTTGAAGCTGCTTGTTGTGTTGGGATCCATGCAATTCAGCATGCTCAGGTGTCCCAGGGACAGCATCTCTTCCGCATGCAGCAGGTTTTCCTCCAAGCCGCGGGGAGCGTTGGCAAACGGCAGGTACAGGACCCTGCCTTTACCCGGTGTCCCCCACGGGCTGAATCCGCTGAATTGCAGCGGAGTCTGGGTTGAGATCAATCTTGCCAGTTTCAGCTCATACAATCCAAGTTCCTGCTTCTGCTCCGCGCTGGCCAGTGAGCCCTGCCGCAGCTGCTTTATTGCATCCGTCACTGCGTAATCATGGTAATAGAACAGTTTGCCATCGCTGTCGCTGTTCAGGTAGAGGCGGTTCAGCATTCGCACTGCTGCATCCAGGGAGGCCAGCTCTCCCTGTGCCGCCATGTTGTGGGTATACGGATGGAGAACAAATTTCGATTTGTAAGCTGTTCTGTCATAGTTCAATGAAAAGCGGTTGACATTGCCGTGCATGCCCAACAGGATATGGTGGTCCTTGGCCTGGGGATCAGCCGATATCGCGTCGATGAAACCCGGCAGGAATCCCGAGAAACAACTGTTGCAGGGCAGGCTGTTGCCCTGCTGCATCAGTTGCACAGATCGCTGCGGCTGCCTGTCGAGTAGCTGAATTGCCAGCCAGTACAGCGGAAAGGCCTCATTGCAGTCCTTGGCGAACTCTTCAAACCTTACTGCCAGTTCTTCCAGTTCTGGTTCCAGCTCGCGCACCTGTCCCGCCTGCACGGTGGCAGGCCCGCCGGAACTGGCCCCATGGATCTGCTCGGCCTGGCAGACCTTCCCCCACTCCTCCTTCAGGACAATGAAATCGATCACCGGATCATGGACTTCGTTGTCAGCAGCTTCCTCCAGGAACTGCTGCACCAGCATTGCGGGCGTCATGCTGAGATATTCACTGCCAGCCGGGACGTGGGTCTTGTACAGGTTGCTATAGTCCGAACTGACTAGGCCGATCCTGAGCAGGGTCCAACGGGAATCCCCGGAGAATCTGTCATTCACCTCGGCGAATCTTACGGGGTCCAGGTAGACCTGTGACCAGTAATTGCCAGGCCACCTGTAATTGAAGAACCAGAAGGGATTGCCCCTTACCGGCCCGGCGTTCAGACCTTCCTGCGAAAGTTCCAGCACGTACTGCTGGTACCAGTCATACAGGGCATCGCCAGTTTCAATAGGGCTGTAGCGGAGGCCGGCGGTGTGGATGAACAGGACTGCCGCACAGATCACAGGTGTAGCAAGCAGCACGGACCTGGCAGTCCGCTCCGCAATCCACCAACGGGGATGCAGGGAATGCCCGGCTGTGGCAGCGTTCTCCTGTGGAGTGACGGCAAAGTCGCCCGCGCGTTGCCGGCGTTCAATGGCATTGAAGGCCAGGCGCCGGTTGACCACGAACAGCAGGATGAAGAACAGCAGGAAGACCGGCCAGAGCAGATGCCAGGGGTTGGCAAAGCTCTGCTCATATTGCGAGAAACGAAAAGCCATGAATGTGCAGTCCGCCGCAGTCCTGAACAACCAGAGCAGGCCGAGGCAGGCCAGCCCGAAGATCACATGCCCCAGCAGTGGCCACTTCAGGCGCATGCCGAGCGTGACCCCGGCCAGTGTTGCAATTGTGGACAGGAAGAGCAAAACTCCCAGGAACAGGGCTGGCATCAGCAGGACATACAGCCAGTCCAGCGCGAACATGGAATTCGCGTTGTCAATATGCTGGTCATAGACAATGATTGCAGTCAGGATCGCCAGTCCGATTGCTGGGACTGCCAGTGCCCTGGCAACACGGATCAGATGGAACCACAGCAGGCCGTTGATGACATCCGTGGTGTCCAGCGGTGCGCTGCGCAGCAGATCGTCGAGGCGCATGCCGCTGCCGCGGGAACCCTGCGGGCTCAGCAGCATCACACCATGCTGAAAGCCGCTGAGAGTGTACGACCAGGCCAGCAGCATGTAGAGCAGGCCGTAGAACCACAGCACTGCTCCGACCGCGGTATGGCGGGCGGATGACACGAACAGGGGATGGACTGTGCCTGCCGGAAGCTGGGACAGCATCCAGAACTGGCGCAGAATGAAAGCGACAGCTGCAAGCATCAGCAGGAATGCCAGCAGGAGGAACATCGGCCGGGCCAGCCAACCGCGGAGTCGATCACTGCTGCTGCGTTGCTGGCGCTCGAGCAGCAGAACAACCGGATTGTCCGGCAGATCCCGGAAGGACTGGATGGATCCACGTATGCCGGCACCTGTCATGGGGATATGGTGGCATATTTCCGAAATTCCTGCCATCTGCAACAATCCACGCCACAGCCCGCGTCTCAGAGACAGCATGCAGGAAGCGGATATCCGCAGGCGCTTCGACGACCTGCTGACCAGTGAGATCTACAGCCTGGCCTGGCGCTATTGCGCGCGGCTCTGTGCGACGCGCGAGGACGCCGAGGACCTGCTGCAGGAAGCGCTGCTGCAGGCCCTGCGCCGGCTGGACAGCCTGCGTGAGGATGAGAGTTTCCGCTCCTGGCTCCTGAGCATCGTGCACCGGCGCTTCATCGACCGCCTGCGGCGCCTGGATTCACGGCGGCGGACGGTCGAGGGAATGCAGCAGGCCTGGCACCATGAGGCGCACAGCCCGTCCCAGAACCATCTGTGGTCGGTGCTCAACAGCCTGCCCGCCCAGAACCGGGAAGTGATCTGCCTGTTCTACATGGAGGGCCTGAGCACGGAGGAAGTCGCTGAGATCACCGGGCTGAGCGGCAGTGCGGTGCGCCTGCGCCTGATGCGCGGCAGGCGGGTACTGCGGGAGCGCCTGGCGGCGGAGGGTTTCAGTCATTTTGCAATGAACGGTCGGCCCGCGGAAGCGGCCGGAGGCAAGACACATGAATGTTGAAGAGCGGATACTGCTGGAAAGAATCAGTTCGCTCAGTCAGCTGAGCGATGAAGAAAGAAGGATCGTGGAATGCGATGAGCGGCTGCTGGCCCTGATCGCTGACAACGCACTGCTCGCCGCAATGGCGGATGTGCATGCGCCCGAGCCGCAGCGTGAGCGGATGTTCGCCGCGCTGGAAACGGCCGGCAATCCTGAGGAGAACGGGAACATGGGAATTCTGAAACTGCTGAACGGACATGGCTGGAAGACCCAGCTGGCAATCAGCGGCCTGCTGGCGCTGGGACTGTTCGTGGTCTCACAGCTCATGCCCGGCCGCGACCTCGTGCCCGGTGCCACGCCGGCCTGGGCCAGCTCGGACGGTTACACCATCGTCTATGACCTGGCCTCCGGCGGCGGCTTCAGCACCAGCGAGAGCGGCCTGGATGTGGCCATTGACAGCTGGCGGGCGGAACTGGACAAGCAGCCTGAACAGATGGCCATCCGCGTCAATTCGGGTGAGGGGCGGACGCGTCTGGCGCTGTCAACGAGCCAGGTGGATGAAGCCCAGGTCCAGCGCCTGGTGGAGATCATCGCGGAGCGCACCGGAATGCATGACCCCCAGGTCACCGGCACGACCCTGTTTGACAACGCCGGGCATGGTCCGAGCGACCTGCTGTTCGGTGAACCGGCACACTTCGCATTCCGCAGCGAGCCGACCCTCGGCCGGATCGCGGGGCTGTTCGCGGGGGAACATGCACCGCGCACCCAGGGGGCCTTCGTGCATGGCGGCGGCGGTCAGATCTACCTTGGACGCTACAGCGATGATGCGGCCCTGGGCCAGAGCCTGGGCAACTTTTTCCAACCGGAGCAGATCGCATCAGTGGCGGAAGGTGAATGCCGGGCTGTGGGACTGGTCTCGCTGTTTGGTGATGCGGCCCGGGTCCATGCCGGGCACGCATTTGCAGCTGGCGGCGACTGGACAGACGATACGGGCAATGTCTTCTTCAATGGCGAAACAGCGTCAGCGCCGGAGAATGGCAGCTTCTTTGAATCCTGGATTGAAGCCATCGGCATTGGTAACGGTAAAGGGCACGGTGGTGCGATTGGCGAAGTCCACACTTCGGATGCCGCTGCACCGAATGGCGGGGCAATAGCCTGGGTCAGTAGTGCCGGTGGCGCTGAATCTACCTGGGTGGCTGGCAGTGCTGAGGGCAATGTGGCCTGGACTCCGGCCGCCCCTGGCGACGTTGAGGGCCAGCACGGCATCTTCAGCATGGCCCCCTCCCCGTCACGCTTCATCGTGCTGGATGACAGTCGCGTCGGAACGGACGCCCCGCTGCCCGGAGCGGACTGTGGACCGGAGGGCTTCACGGTCTGGGCCCCCCAGCCGGACAATGCCAGCGGATATAGCTTCCAGGTACTGGAGCGCAGCCAGGGCAACACTGAGCTGCTGCCGGGCTACACGATTTTCGGCAGTACCAGCGGGATGCGCGTCTTCAGTTTCCCGGCAGGCTCTACCAATGCGGACATCCAGCAGCGCCTCGATGAGTGGTACAGGAAGAACGGGCGGCGGATTTCGCTCAAGGTCAAGGTGGAGGAACCGCTGGAGGACGAGCTGGTGCTGATCGTGGCGGAAGGCGTTGACAGCGACCAGTCGCTGATCATCCTCGGTGACGGGACAGCACGCGCGAATCCGCTGGCAGCCCCCCTGCCGGCAGGGGATCCCGCTCCCGATGCGGATGCGAAGCCGGCTCCTGCGCCAAAGGATCATTAAGCTCCCCGGGATGCGCTATATTTGAAGCATCATGCGGGGGCCAGCTGTGCTCCCGAATATCGAGGAGCGAACTGATGAAGATTCTCAAGGTTGTCGAAATCATGGCGGATTCGGAGAAAAGCTGGGAGGATGCCGCTAACAATGCGGTCAAACATGCCAGTAAGACCATCCGCAATATCAAGAGTGCCTGGGTACAGGACCAGAGCGTGACCGTCAAGGACGGTGCCGTGAACAAGTACCGCGTGACCTGCAAGATCACCTTCGAGGTGGACGGCTAGGGCGTATCAGCGGTTTAGCGTTGACTTAATCAGGGAGTCCCGCCATGGCGGGGCTCCCTTTTTCACATCCGGCCTCCGGCCACTAGAATCATGGGGTTGCCTGAATCCGTTTTCCAGACTCGAGGCCTTGGCCTGACCTACCCCGACGGCACCCGTGCGCTGAGTGATGTGGACTTCTCCATCGCTCCCGGCGAAGTGGTGGCAGTGATCGGGCGCTCCGGCGCGGGCAAGTCCACCCTGCTGCGTTGCCTGAACGGACTGCTTGTGCCGACGGATGGCACCGTGCAGTTCCGCGGCAAGGAAGTCCACAGCTCGAAGGAACACGCCCGCACGGTGCGCCGCGACGTGGGCATGATCTTCCAGAGCTTCGGCCTCGTGCCGCGGGTCAGTGTGCTCAACAATGTGCTGATCGGCCGGGCCGGGCAGGTGGACCTCTGGCGCGGCTTCCTCTACTACTGGACGGAGGACGAGAAGCAGCTGGCCCTGCGCTGCCTCAGGCGCGTGGAGATCCTCGACCAGTGGCACAAGCGGCCGCGCGAGCTGTCCGGCGGACAGCAGCAGCGGGTGGCCATCGCCCGCGCGCTCTGCCAGGAACCGGCCGTGCTGCTGGCGGATGAACCGGTCAGTGCGCTGGATCCGGCCACGGCGCGGGTCGTGCTGGACCACGCCGTGCGCATCTGTCGGGAGGACGGCATCGCCATGATTGCCAACCTGCACAGCGTGTCGCTGGCGAAGGAGTACGGCGACCGCATCGTGGCCTTCCGCGAGGGCCGGGTGTTCTTCGAGGGCTCTCCGGCGGAGCTGACGGACAGCGTGCTGATCGAGATCTACGGGGAGCACTATGCCGACTTCTGAGCAGCAGCCCCCCCTGAAGCACGAGCGCATCGAGCCTCCGCGCCGCAGGCGCGGGCCGCGTGACTTCCTGCTCAGCGGAGTCAAGTGGACACTGATCGCCATTTTCACCGTGTACCTCGTTGCCAGTTTCCAGCGCACGGATTTCAACCTCTACAAGCTGATCAGCGGCAGCCAGGATATCAAACGAGTGATGTACGACTTGTCGCATCCCGACTTCTCCTGGGTGGAAAAGGATGCGGATGGCAATTCCGTGATAAATCGCAAGCTGGCTCCGGATGTGATTTCTGACCAGGAGACGCACATTGCCTACACTGTAGGTCCAGGAGCTCAGGCCTTTTTCCCAACTGTTGGTGTATTGACTGACGATGGCGTACGTATCAAAATCGGCAGTCTGGAAGATGACAAGTGGGAGTCGTTCTCCATCAGCGCGGACTATGCAGACCGGCAGGCCTGGCCACCTGAGTTATGCTGCATTGTCAATCATGATGCCTTTGCAGCAGTGATGCTGGTGCCTGAAGGCTATGAATCAGAGTTCCTTGATCCATCAGGTGAGAAACCGAAGCAGGGTCTGATCCTGAGCCTGTCCCCTGTCAGCACTGAGCAGGGCAGGGCGGCCGCCATTCCCGGCAAGGGCACAGCTGACGATCCCTATCAGCTTGTGCCTGACACGGAATATGTCCTGCGGCTGATTGACGAAACGCAGGCCCCCGCCAAGCCCGGAACAGTGCCGGTACTGCTGGACGAAATGAATGAAACGGTGATGATGAGCCTCGTGGGAACACTGCTGTCGGTGCTGCTCAGTTTCCCACTGTCATTCCTCGCCGCCCGCAACCTGACGAAAGGCACAGCCGCCGGGCAGATT
This sequence comes from Planctomycetales bacterium, assembly GCA_024645305.1. GTDB lineage: Bacteria > 4484-113 > 4484-113 > 4484-113 > JAFGCY01 > JAHEFU01. The sequence goes on along the minus strand of JAHEFU010000048.1, from coordinate 3,088 downwards.
GCCTACAATGTGGTGCGTTTCATCTTCAATATCCTACGGGCCTTCCCGCCGATTATCCTCGCCATCATCTTCGTGTTCATGGTGGGGCCCGGGCCCTTCCCCGGTGTGCTGGCCCTGGCGCTGCACAGCATCGGCATGCTCGGCAAGCTGTTCAGTGAGGCCATCGAGGGCGTGGACCTGGCACCTATCGAGGCCGTGCGGGCTACGGGGGCCAATAACAACCTGATTGTCTGGTTCGGCATCCTGCCGCAGGTCCTGCCGCAGTTCGTGGCCTTCTCGCTCTACCGCTGGGACATCAACATCCGCATGTCCATCATCCTAGGCATCGTCGGCGCCGGCGGCATCGGATTCCTGCTGGACCAGTACATCCGCCTGTTCCAGTACCAGAAGGCCAGTACCTGCTTCCTGATCATCCTGCTGGCTGTCACTGTGCTCGACTGGGGCAGCTCCTGGCTGCGCGAGAAGATGGGCTGACAAACGGCTCAGCGGATCCCAACCCCGTCCGGCAAATCGGCCGGATTGCGATCCCGCCGGAATTCTGCTATTTATCTGGTATGGGAAGATGCATCCTGCTGTTTGTCCTGCTGGCAATGCTGCCTCTCTTGGCTGCTGCCCAGGAGCAGCAGCGGCAGGAAACGGCCAGCAAGACCTATGGGATCCATGTTGAAGGAACGTTGAAGCTGATGAAGCCGGATGCCAGCGTGATCGAGGTCCGGCAGTACCTCTGCGAGCGGGTCTGCTACCCCGAGGAACAGCGCTTCACGGAGAAGTTCCTCAGCTGGGTGGGAGAAGACACCGACAGCCTGCTGGAATGGGAACATACATTCATCCTCGATGGCAATGACTTCGTGCTGGAGCGCGAAGGCTACACAGAGGGCAGTGGCAGCCTCAAGGGCCGTCCCTGGTCCTGGGCGGAAATCAGCTTCCAGTACACCGGTCCGGATGGCGCGGTCCACAAGTTCGATGGCGGCTACAGCGGCAAGGGCTGCCAGCGCGCCGGAGTGGTCACGGATGCGGATGACAACCTGCTCCTGCTGATCATTGATGAAAGCAACACCATCACGGAGGCGGAATACGCCGTGATGCGGGCGATCTACCTCCGCATCAAGGCCGGCTACAACTAAGCGCGCAGGCTCTAAGGAGTCTAACTGATCAGCGCGATCTGTTCGTCGAGGAAGGCATGCCGGGCCTTCTCATCCGGCAGCTCCAGCAGGCAGTGTTCGCTATCCTGCAGTTTCGTGTTGCACAGCAGCTGGTCAAACTCCACCGTCTTCAGCATCTCTAAACTGGCAACGAGCTGCTTCTTTCCCCGGCTGGAGGGAAAGCTCATCCAGCGCTTGCCGTCATACCACAGGGCGTCTCCGGCGAACAGGAACTTACCGTCCGGCAGATCCACGAGGAAGCAGACGCCGCCGGGGCGATGCCCGGGGGTGGGGACCACCATGATGTCACTGGCCAGCCGCCGGTGCTCGAAGGGAAAAGCCGTCACGTTGACACATTTCTGCTCCACCGCCTCCCGCTCGGCCTCACTGCAATGCAGGCTGCAACCGAATCTCTCACTGACCTCGTCACAGTGTGCCGTGCGGAAATGGCTGTCACCGAGCAGCTGCATGCCGATGCCGCCGGCAGCCTCAATGTCGTCAAAGCGGCCGTGGATGGTGGACTGGTTGGAGAAGCAGGGGAAGAGCAGGTTGCCCTTTCGCCGCTTCACGAAAAACGAGATGTACTTGAGCGCTGTGGCCTTCGTGGGCTCGATGATGTAGAGATTTTTACGCAGCTCAATCATGGCTGGTCCTCGAAGCCGGCAGCTTCCCCGGGCCAGGCACAGCCGTGATACACCGTATCGCCATACTGGATTTCCGCCTGCATGCCGAACCAGTCACCGGACATGCTGTCACGGCATGCGCCGGTTTCCAGCCGGATTTCAATCCCGGGGCCGTCTTCACGGCTGCTGCCCAGGAACCAGGCACTGCTGCCGTCCACCCGTGAGTCGCTGACGTCAAACAGCAGTTCCTCCACGCCGGCAGTTTCAGAGCCGGGGCGCAGCAGGGCAATTTCAGAAGTGTCGCGGACTTCGATACCCCAGAATGGCTCATTGCCACGTGCCAGATACAGCAGGCCGGACAGATCCTCCCGGCATCCAAAGGATTCGTGGACAGGGGCAGCGCGCCAGAGCTGTTCCAGCACGACTGTATCTCCGTCCGAGCTGGCTTCCATCTGGACGTATACGCTGCCGGTATCTTGCCCGAGTTCCGTGAGCAGCCCGCCGAGCAGTCCGGCAGCGGCATCACTGACAGGAAAGGACAGTTCACTGTCACAGGGAGTGAAGATCAGGCCGTCGCCGCTTTCCAGCACGAGGCCGCGCATCCGCATGCCCCTTGCGGATGCCAGTCCGGCGCAGGGGTTGGCAGACGTACTGCCGCCCCCAGCCGCATCCTGCCCGGTCTGAGTGTCAGACGCTGTACCGGCAACAGGGCCAGGAGCCTCGCTGCCGGACCGGTCACTGCCCTTCTGGCAGCTACATAGCAGGGTAAGGACGAGGCAGAGCAATGTGAGCAGCTTCACGATGTGACATCCTCATCAGTCGTTTCATACTCAACCAGTTCGCCTAGCGTCCCCTCAAACCCGCCGATCAGTTCCCGGGCGCGGTCCTCATCCCTGGAAAAGACCAGGATGTCGCCGAAGTAAGCCCGCGGAGTGAAGTTGTAGCCGGCGGTCTGGTCCGAACGGATCATGCAGGGAATACCGTTCTCGTCGAGCAGGTCCCGGATTGTCAGCGCCAGGAATTCGCTGGCGGCCTGGTAGACGGATATCTTGTCCATGACCTGATTATCACCGCTGTCCTGGTTTTGCGCAAAAAAAGGGGAGGGCCGTGGCCCTCCCCGGGTGATGCAATCTGTTGCCCGCTGGCCTAGGGCGCCGGGCTGATGGTGATGTCCAGCGGCGGGCCGAGGATCGGGTTCACCGCCGGGACACCGAATTCCTCGCCCCACATCAGGATGAATGTGGAGCTCTGGGGCCAGCGGATGGCCTCGGCGTTGCTGCCCTCGGCGATGGCGCGGAACTTTATGAAGCCCACAGCCCCGCT